>NZ_JAYMZR010000056.1:30283-49245 GCF_035828615.1 Streptomyces sp. H27-D2
GCCACGTACACCGGGGGCCCGGGGGGGGCGGCCCTACTTTCGCCGACTGCTTCACGGCAGCCTGCGCGAGGCCCGGGGTTCGCGCCGCGGCAGGTCTTCGAGACCGGTGTGGCCTCCTGTGTGCACCACCCCGCCCGCTCCCGCCCAGGGCCGAGTGGAGCAACACCGCGTGGCCATAACGCGGCGGCATGGGGAAGATGGCAGATCCGCGACCACCCCCGCCGTGGCTACGGTGTCGCCACCCCGACGCCGAGGAGACACAATGCTCCGCAGACGTGCAGTCGTCGCCTGTTGCGCCACGGCGATCGCTGCTCTCGCCCTGGACGGCCTCCCCGCAGCCGCCGACGCCGCATCCCCCGCCTCCCGCTCCCAGGCATCCCCCGTCGCCGCCGTTCCCGCTCCCCCCGAGCCGCCGGCCGGGGTGATCGAGGCCCTGCAACGCGACCTCGGCCTCACCGCCGCCGAGGCGACGACGCGGCTGGCCAACGAACACCGGCTCGGGCCGGTCGAGTCCCCCCTCCGCAAGCATCTGGGCGGCCGGTTCGCCGGCTCCTGGGCGAGGGGCGACACCGCGAAGCTGGTCGTCGCCACCACCGATCCCTACCGGGCGCGCGACATCGTCGCGGCGGGCGCGGAGGCGCGGGTCGTGCACCGCGGCCTGCGCGAACTCACCGTAGCCAAGGCCGCTTTGGACCGGGCCGCGAAGCAGCGCTCGCACCCCGCGACACCCCTCTGGTACGTGGACGTACGGACCAACAGTGTGGTCGTCCGGACCTCGGACCCGGCCCGTGCCGCGGCCTTCGTCGCCGCCTCCGGCGTGGACCGCACGACCGTACGGATCGTGGAGTCCGGCGTCCGGCCCCAGGCGCTGGCCGATCTGCGCGGCGGCGACGTGTACTACGTCGGCGGTTCCTCCCGCTGCTCCATCGGCTTCCCGATCACCAAGGGCGCGCAGGGCGGCTTCGTCAGCGCGGGCCACTGCGGGCGCGCGGGCCAGACCACGACCGGCTACAACCAGGCCGCCCAGGGCACCTTCCAGGGCTCGTCGTTCCCCGGCAACGACTACTCGTGGGTGGCGGCCAACAGCTCCTGGACCCCACAGCCCTGGGTCAAGGGCCCCAGCGGCAACGTCACCGTCGCCGGCTCCACCGAGAGCGTCGAAGGCACCTCCGTCTGCCGCTCCGGCTCCACCACCGGCTGGCACTGCGGCACCGTCCAGCAGCGCGACACCAGCGTCAGCTACCCGCAGGGCACCGTGACCGGCGTCACCCGGACCAATGTGTGCGCCGAGCCGGGCGACTCCGGGGGCTCGTTCATCTCCGGCAGCCAGGCGCAGGGCGTCGCCTCCGGCGGCTCGGGAAACTGCTCGTCCGGCGGTGAGACCTACTTCCAGCCGGTCAACGAGATCCTCCAGGCATACGGCCTCACCCTCAAGACCAGCGGCGGCAGCGACCCCGAGCCGCCGACCGGCTGCCAGCACACCCAGCACAAGTACAGCGGCACGCTGACCGCCGGCCAGCGCGTCCACCAGCCCGGCAACTCCTTCTACCAGTCGACTGCTTCGGGCGCCCATACCGGCTGCCTGGACGGCCCCGACGGCGTCGACTTCGACATCTACCTGCAGAAGTGGAACGGCTCCAGCTGGGCCAACGTCGCGGAGGGCGCGGGGCCCGGCCCCGACGAGTCCCTGACCTACAACGGCGGCCCCGGCTACTACCGCTACCAGGTGCACGCCTACAGCGGTTCCGGCGCGTACGCCCTCGGGCTCAGCCGGCCGTGACCCAGCAGGTCCTACGGGTGCCCGTGCCCCCGTAGGACCGTACGGCGGGCTCAGCAGGCCGCGCCGGGGCGGCAGGCCCTCGCCGTGTGAACGGTGAAGGCGCGCAGCACGAAGACGTCGGGGCGCAGCAGCAGCCCGGCCGGGTCCTCCGGATCGAGGAGCCGGTCGAGGGTGCCACGGTCCTCGGCGTCGAGGTCTTCGGCGAAGCGCTCGCGCTGCCCGGAGAGTTCGGTGTGCAGCGGCAGCCGGGCCGCCGCGTCGAGCGGGGCCGGCAGGTCCACCAGGAAGGTGCGGCTGCCGGCGCCGATCAGGCCGCCGGCCGCCAGCAGGGCCGGCCAGTCCTCCACCGTCTCCTTCGCGTCCGGCAGCCCGGCCCGCATCCGGGTGAACCAGTCCTCGTTGATCGCCTCCAGCCGGGCCTGCAGACCGGGCCGCCCGAAGCCGACGTCGCGCGGCAGGAAGCGGGCCGAAAGGCCGCCCTCCGCGAGGGCCAGCACCCCGCCCGGCCGCAGACTCCGGGCCAGCCGTTGCACGGCGGCCCGCTGGTCGCCGAGGTGGTGCAGCGCGTGGCTCGACCAGATGAGGTCCGCCGTGCCCACCGCGTCGAAGCCGTCGGGCAGCTCGGCGCACCGGGTACGGACCCGGTCCGCCAGCCCCAGCCGTACGGCGCGGGCGGCGGTCCGGTCCAGCAGCGCCTGGCTGCCGTCCACCGCGACGACCTCGGCTTCGGGGAAGGCCCCGGCGAACAGACAGGACGCGACGCCGGGGCCGCTGCCGACGTCCAGCAGCCGGCCGACGTCCCCCGGCCCCCGCCCGCCCTCGGCGAACAGTTCCCCCAGCCAGCCGGCGGCCTGCTCGAAGTAGGACGCGTTGAGCTCGGCGCTCTGCTCCAGGAACGGGCCGAGCGTCTCCCAGTCGAGGTCGGCGGTGTGGTCGTGGGTGCGATGTGCGTGGGCACTGTCGTGGTGGGTGCCGTCGTGGTGCTCGCTCATGGATTCTGCCTCCGGTCCGCGGATCCTGCGTGTCTGCTGCCGAGAATCCACGAGGAGGGGGGCGACGGCAATCATTGTTGCCGTTTCCGCAACAGAATGGGATGGGATGGGTTTCGCACCCTTCGGCCGCGCGCTGTCCTCAATCTCCCCAGCCTTCGTCCGGGAGGTGCCCCCAGGCGATTGGGGACACCTCCCACCGGCCGACCCGGTCAACCATGACGGTCACCCCACCAGCCGGGCGCGCAGCACCTTCGCTACCGGTCCGCGCCGGCGGTCCGCGCGCCATGTCCCGGCGCGATCGCCTCGACGCGCCGAGCCAGCTCGAAGTCGAGGTCGGTGACCGCGTTGCCGACGCTGTGCGTGTTCACCGAGACGGTGAGCTGGTCGTAGCTCAGGGACAGGTCCGCGTGATGCCCCAACTCGTCCTGGATCTGCGCGATATGGAGCAGCATCACAGCCGCCGGAAGGTGCTTGTCGAAGGTGTAGGTCCGGGTGATCCGTTCCTCGTCCCGCACCGCCCAGCCGGGCAGCTCCGCGAGGCGGTCCTCGATCTCCTTCTGCGAGAGCGGTTCGGGCGCCATGGCGTTTCCCCTTCGTCGCGTGGTCGTATGCACCACGATCATCCCCCGCCACCAGCCTCCCACGGAAGCTCACGGGCCGACGGAATGACGGGCCGACGGGCGGGCCACCTCGTCGTCGTGCGCCGCGTCGGCCCGGTCCACCCGGCGTCCACGGCCGGAAGCCGCACCCCGGCTACAGCTTTTCCGAGATGTCCTGGCGGCGCGAAATTCCCAATTTGCGGTACACGCGAGTCAAATGCTGCTCGACCGTGCTCACGGTGATGAAGAGCTGATCCGCTATTTCCCGGTTCATATGCCCGTAGGCGGCCAGCGAGGCGACGCGGTGTTCCGCGTTCGTGAGTTTGGTGTCGGAGTCGGCGTCGGAGTCGGCGTCGGAATCCATGCCGGTGGAGCCGAGCACGCCATCGGGGGATTCCGCGTCCCGGTATCCGGGTGCGACCCTGCGGCACAGCGGTTCCGCTCCGCATTCCCTGGCGATCCGCCAGGCCCGCAACCGGACCAGATCGGCCCGCGTCGGGTCGCCGAGTTTCTGGTACGCCTCGGCCAGGTCGGCCAACGCCTTGGCCGACTCCAGCCGGTCGTTGGCCAGTTGGAGTTCCCCGATGGCCCGCCCCAGCAGCCGCGGCCGGCCCGGCGGCGCGGCTATCCCGGCCTGGATGCGCAGCGAGACGCCCCGGACGCGGCCATGTCCGGGGAACTCCTTGCCCGCGTACACCGACAGCAACTGGGCCGCTTGGGAGGGCTCTCCCAGCCGCAGCCAGGCTTCGGCGGCGTCCGTGCGCCAGGACACGAACATCGGGTGGTCGATCCCCCAGCGGCTCGCCAGCTCCCCCACCCCGAGGAAGTCCGAGAGGGCCGCGTGCAGCCGGCCGGTCGCCAGGTGCAGGCGTCCGCGCGCCCTGAGATGAGCCATCCAGTGCACGCTCTTGAACCACGCCTCGGGGACGGGCTGTTCGATCTGCCGGGCCGCGTCGTCGTAGCGTCCCATCTCGGTGTACGCGAGGGCCAGCACCGAGGCGGTCCCGCAGACGAGCACGCTGCCGTTGCGCTCGGGCACGGCTTCCAGCGCCGTGTTCGTGGAGGCGACGGCGTCCTCCAACTTGCCCTGGCGCAAGGCGATCAGGCCCTGGAGGGTGCCGAACACGGCTTGCCAACCGGGGATGTTCCGGCGGGTGGCCTCGTCGAGGGTCCTGGCGCACCAGGACGCCGCCTCGTCCACCCGGTCGGCGTACAGCAGCGCCTTGAGCGCGCTGTGCACGGGTCCCACCGTGGAGTCGCTGAGCACGGTCGCCTTCAGGAAATCCTCCGCGGACTGCACCCAGTCCTGGCCGCCCCCCGTGAGCAGGTGCCCCGCGGACCTCTTCAACAGGGGGATGCCGGGCACCCGACCGTGCCCGGGGGCGCCGGCCGCCGCGCCCCGCGTCGGCACGGCGGCCCCGCCCTCGTCGGGGAAGACCACCCCGGGGAAGCCGTACCGCACCCACATCGACGCGACGCGCGGATGGATGCCGTCGGACCCGGATCGGCCGCCGGGGTCCTCGTGTCCGCCGGGGTCCTCGTGTCCGCCGGGGTCCTCGTGTCCGCCGGTGCCGTCCTGGCTGCCGGGAGCCGCCTCGCGGCGCGCCAGCACCTCCAGCGTCTCCTCGATCCGGCCGTGCGCGATCAGCAGCTTGCCCAGCGTCCACAGGCCGGCCGAGGACAGCGCGCCGGCCCGCATCGCGGTCAGGAGGTCCGGCAGATAGCGGTACTCCGCCGCCGCCGGGTTGGTCCGCCAGGTGATCAGGGCCAGCCGCATCGTGATCTCGGTGCGTTCGGTCTCATCCGGGCTCGCGTCATGGGCCAGTTCGAGGCAGTCGATCGCCAGCCGGGCGTCGTCGGCGTCGACGGCTTCCTCGGCCGCGCTCCGCAGGGCCAGCAACTCACCTGGAGCGACAGCCCGTTGGGCCTTCAGCAGGTGCCGGGCGATCGCCGAGGACGGCGCTCCGCCAGCCTGCAGCTCGGCGGCGGCCTTGTGGTGCAGGGCGGTACGGCGGGGCGGGGGCATGTCGGCGAGGACCGTCTCCGCGGCGGCCCGGTGCCGGAACGCGCAGCCGTCGATGACACCGGCGGCCGTGAGAGCCCGCAGCCCCTGCCCGACCGTCTCCGGCGACCCGTCGAGCAACCGGGCCAGCAGCGCGGCGGTACTCGACCCGCCGAGAACGGCGAGCCCGTGCCCCAGCTCCAGCGCTTCGGGGCCGCTGCGGTAGAGGCAGGCCAGGACCGCCTGGCCGTACAGCCCGCCTGTCATGGGCCACTGCTCCACCGGGTCCGACCGGGGCTCCGGATCTCCCGGCGCGGCTCCCAGCTCCCCCTGCCCCGCGGCCCGGCTCTCTTCCGCCAAGGCCCGCAGGAGCAGCGGATTCCCCGCGGTGATCGCGTGCAGCCGCGCCGCCGTCGCGGGCTCCCGCGACCCGCCCTCCCTGGCCGCGAGCAGCGCGTCCGCGCCCCGTTCGCTCAACAGACCCAGCTTGATCCGCAGCGAGTTGGGCTGTCGCAGCAGCGCGGTCTTGATCAGCGGATCCTGCCGGGAGGAGTGCGGGGCGTCCGTGAAGACCAGGAGAACGCGCGCCGACCTGCCGCGCCCCACTGCCCGCAGCAAGTGCTGGAGCGAGGCCGCGTCCGCGTCCTGGGCGTCGTCCACACAGACGACGACCGGCGCCGTCCCGGTCAGCCGGTGCAGTACTTCACTGAATCCCTCGTCGGCGTCAGGGTCGGCGAACGGCCTTACCTGCTCAGCCAGTTGACGCAGCACCGCGAGCGGCTGAGCGACGGTGGACCACACTCCGGCCGCGCGGAGCACCACAGCGCCGCGCCCGGCCGCGTATTCGGCGAAAGACTCCAGGAGTTCGCTCTTGCCGCAACCGACGCCCGCCTCCACGACGACCGAAGTGGCCCGGCCGCCTTCGCAGTCGGCGAGAGCGGACTTGAGGAGTTCGAGCTCCCTGTCCCGATCGACCAGCATCATCCCGAGTGACACATCCCCGTGGGTTCACCGAACGAATCCATTCGCCGCGCCTGTCGGGGGTGGATTCGCCGCCCCTTCACCGGGC
Source organism: Streptomyces sp. H27-D2 (assembly GCF_035828615.1). NCBI lineage: Bacteria > Bacillati > Actinomycetota > Actinomycetes > Kitasatosporales > Streptomycetaceae > Streptomyces > Streptomyces sp. H27-D2. The sequence continues at coordinate 36,726 of NZ_JAYMZR010000056.1, forward strand.
CCGCTCAGGGTGCCTGGACGAACGGCGCGTCCCCCGGGCATCCACCGCCGCGATCAGGCTAACGCCATCTCCGGCACGGAGCGAGAGCGTGTCCGAGCTGGTGACGCGACTGTTCTCGGCCAACACGGCCGGGTGCGCGCCCGGCCGCACGCCCGGCTCCACAGCGGGGCGGTCGACGCGGCCGTCGCACCGGCCGCCGCAGGGAAACGCCCGACCGCAAACCTGCGGCCGGCTCACGACCCCCGTCGGCGAGGCCGCGACGCCACCCCGGCGACTCGTACCGACCCGCCGGGGAACAAGCACCCCCTACGACCCCTCAATTGACGCGCCGAGCACCCCCTACAACCAATCCACTTGCGACGGCTAGGGGTTGCCGCCCGCACTTCCCGCTCACTAGCGTGACGAAAACTCGCACATACGCTGCGCAATCACGCATATTGATTGGCGAAGGTCTCACCGTCACTTCCTTTCCTCGGCTCTTGCGGGAATTCATGTGAAAGAAATCGCCAGTGCCATCCTCACCGGCAATTCGACTACACAAGACTTCTCCGGCTTGCGAATACCGGAGAGTTACCGCGGAATCGTCGTCCGTAAAGAGGAGGTCGACCTCTTCGAAGGGATGGCCTCCGCGGACAAGGATCCGCGCAAGTCCCTGCACCTGGACGACGTTCCGGTGCCCGAGCTCGGCCCCGGCGAGGCACTCGTCGCCGTGATGGCCAGCTCGGTGAACTACAACTCCGTCTGGTCCGCCATCTTCGAGCCGTTGCCGACCTTCGGCTTCCTGGAGCGGTACGGCAGGCTCTCGCCGCTCGGCAAGCGGCACGACCTGCCATACCACGTCATCGGCTCCGACCTGTCCGGCGTCGTGCTCCGCACGGGACCGGGCGTCAATGCCTGGAAGCCGGGCGACGAGGTCGTGGCGCACTGCCTGTCGGTCGAGTTGGAGTCGCCCGACGGCCACGGAGACACGATGCTCGACCCGGAGCAGCGGATCTGGGGCTTCGAGACGAACTTCGGCGGCCTCGCCGAGATCGCGCTCGTCAAGTCCAACCAGCTGATGCCCAAGCCCAAGCATCTGACCTGGGAGGAGTCCGCGGCGTCGGGGCTGGTGAACTCGACCGCCTACCGGCAGTTGGTCTCCCGTAACGGGGCCGGCATGAAGCAGGGCGACAACGTCCTGATCTGGGGCGCGAGCGGCGGACTCGGCTCCTACGCGACCCAGTTCGCGCTGGCCGGCGGCGCCAACCCGATCTGCGTGGTCTCCAGCGACCAGAAGGCCGACATCTGCCGCCGGATGGGCGCCGAGGCCATCATCGACCGCAACGCCGAGGACTATCGGTTCTGGCAGGACAAGCACACCCAGAATCCCCGTGAGTGGAAGCGGCTGGGCAAGCGCATCCGCGAACTCACCGGCGGCGAGGACGTCGACATCGTCTTCGAGCACCCCGGCCGCGAGACCTTCGGGGCCAGTGTCTTCGTCGCGCGCAAGGGCGGCACGATCGTCACCTGCGCCTCGACCTCCGGCTACACCCACGAGTACGACAACCGCTACCTCTGGATGAGCCTCAAGAAGATCGTCGGCTCGCACTTCGCCAACTACCGCGAAGCCTGGGAGGCCAACCGCCTCGTCGCCAAGGGCAAAATCCACCCGACGCTCTCGAAGACGTTCCGGCTGGAAGAGACCGGCGAGGCAGCCCGGCATGTGCACCGCAACCTGCATCAGGGCAAGGTCGGCGTCCTCGCGCTGGCCCCCGAAGCGGGGCTCGGCGTGCGCGACCACGAACTGCGCGCCAAGCACCTCGACGCCATCAACCGCTTCCGGGACCTGGAGGACCAGCCGCGGGCGGACGCCTCGGGCGGCACCCGGCAGCCGGCCACGGACGACGACGAGGCACGGCGGGGGGCGAGCGCGCAGTCATGACAGGACACCTGCCGGTGATCGGAATCGTCGGCCTGGGAACGGTCGGCGAGGCGCTGCTCCGCCTGCTGCGCGCCACCGGCCACCAGGTGATCGGGGTCGACTCCGACCCCGAGGTGCTGACCCGGTTGCGGACGAAGGGACTCGACGCGGCCGGACCACCCCTGGGCGAAGCGGCGACGCGCGGGCTGCCGGCGGACGCGCTGACGGCCGTCGGGCTGCCGACCCGGGCTGAGAACTGCGTCCAGGTCACGTTGACCGACGATATGACGCCCCTGAACCGCGCCGAGTTGGTCATCGAGGCGGTCTCCGAGGACCGGATCGTCAAGGTCGAGGTGCTGCGCCTGATCCGGGCGACCTGCCTGGACGGGACGGTCGTCGTCTCCACCACGTCCGCGCTGCCGCTGTCCCGACTCGCCGTCGCCTCCGGCATGCCGGCCGACACCGTAGGGCTGCGCTTCCTCGTCCCGCCCACCCCCGGCGGGCCCGTCGAAGTGGTGCGCACCTCGTTGACCTCCGTCGAAAGCGTCACCGTAGTCAACGAGTTGGTCTCGCGCCTCGGCCTGACGCAGGTCGTGCTGGACGCCCGCGCCGGGGCGGACGCCACGGCCCTGATGTTCGGCTATCTCAACCGAGCGGTGTCGCTGTACGAGCAGCGCGGGGCGGCCCGCGACGACATCGACACAGCCATGCGGCTGGGCTGCGGGCTGCCCTACGGGCCGTTGGAACTGCTCGACCGCATCGGGCTCGACTCGGCGCTGGCCGTGCTGCGAGAGCTGCGGGACCGCACGGACGACGCCTCGTTCACACCCGCCGCGTCGCTGACCGAGATGGTCGCCGCCGGCCGTTTGGGGCGGAAGGCCGGCAGTGGTTTCTACGACTACGACGGCTACAACGACGACTGCGACGCCGACGGGTCCGACACGGCCGCTGCGCCTGCTGAGGCTGCCGGAACCGGCGGCACAGCCCCCGAGCAGGCTCATCGCGTGCGCCGCATCGGGGTGTTGGGCTCGGGAACGATGGCCCGGGGCATCGCCGAGGTCGCGGCGACGGCGGGGTTCCCGACGGTTCTCGTCGGCCGCGGTACGGCCGGCGTCGGCCGGGCGCTGCGGCAGATCGAGGAGTCGCTCACCCGGGGTGTACGACGCGGCAGGGTCAGCCCGGGAGCCAAGGCGGCGGCGGCCGAACTGCTCAGCGGGGCGGACGACATCACCGCGCTGGCCGACTGCGACCTCGTGGTCGAGGCCGTCGTCGAGGACATCGAGGTGAAGCGGTCGCTGTTCGCCCGGCTCGGCGAAGTGTGCGGACCCGACGCGCTGTTGGCGACCACGACGTCGAGCCTGTCGGTCACCGCGTGCGCCGAGGCGTCCGGTCGGCCCGAGCGGGTGCTCGGCATGCACTTCTTCAACCCCGCGCCGGTCATGAAGCTCGTGGAACTGGTGCGGACCGGCGCCACGAGCGACGAGGCCGCCGCTGCCGCCCGTCTCGTCTGCGAGCGGCTGGGCAAGACGGCGGTCGACTGCCCCGACCGGACCGGCTTCATCGTCAACCACCTGCTGTTCCCGTACCTCGGCAGCGCTCTGCGGCTGCTGGACCGGTACGACGCGGACGTCGAGGACATCGACTCCGCCGTCGAGCAGGGCTTCGGCCATCCGATGGGCCCCTTCGCGCTGCTGGACGCCATCGGCCTGGACATCTCGCTGGCCATCCTGCGCGAGCTGTACGAGACGTTCGAGCGGCCCGAATTCGCTCCGCCAGCGCTGATCGAACAGCTGGTGGCGGACGGATGGCTCGGACGCAAGAACGGGAAGGGATTCCGGACCACCAAGTGGGGAACGGGCGCCGATTCCCTGGGCTGAGCCGTCGTGGAGTCGTCGCTGAGCGGAGCTGAGCCGGACCGGTCGGCCGGGGCCGGGCCGCCCGTCGGCGGCCCGGCCCCGGCCGCCGAAAACTCGGCTGCAATGATCGATCATGTCGGGTAGCGTGGGAAGCCGCCGCCGGCGTCCCGACCGCGCAGCCCGCATCACCGGGCGAAAGTGACGCAGCGTAACCGCGCCATGGTGTACCTAGCCCCCCTGCCCGGTGGGGTACGCGCCCCCGTAAGCAGTGACTGGCTGACAGGCTGTCGATCGACCTCGCGATTCCCGAGACTTGTTGCCATGACAACAACCATGGAGCACGTGCCTGCGGGGGCGGCCTCGGAGACGGACGCACCGGAGGCCGGATCCCGGGCCGGGAGCGACTTCGCCCGGTTGTCCAAGCGGGTGACGGCCGCCGGCCTTCTCGAGCGGCGTCCGGGGTACTACGCCGCCCGGCTCGGCACGGTGACGGCCTTGTTCGTAGTCGGCTGGGTGGCCTTCTTCGCCGTCGGTGACTCCTGGTGGCAGCTCGCGGTGGCAGGCTTCCTGGCCGCGGTCTTCGGCCAGATCGCACTGATCACGCACGACCTCGCGCACCGGCAGGTCTTCCGCAAGCGCCAGGGCAGTGAGCTCGGCGGGCGGCTGTTCGGCAACCTCGGCATCGGTATGAGCTACGGCTGGTGGATGAACAAGCACACCCGCCACCACGCCAACCCGAACCACGAGGAGCTGGACCCGGACGTCAACCCCGACATCCTGGTGTGGTCCGAGGGCCAGGCCAAGGAGAGCAAGGGAATCCCGCGCTTCATCGGCCGGTACCAGGCGTACTTCTTCTTCCCGCTGCTCACGCTGGAGGGCTTCAACCTCCACGTCGCCGGAATGCGCGCGCTGACCTCTCCGGCGATGAAGCGCAAGGGGCTGGAGGCGACGCTGCTGGCGATCCACTGCGCCGCCTACCTGGCCGCGCTCTTCCTGGTGCTCTCCCCCGGCAAGGCGCTGGTGTTCCTCTTCGTCCACCAGGCGCTGTTCGGTGTCTACCTGGGCTGCACCTTCGCCCCGAACCACAAGGGCATGCCGACGCTGAAGGGCGACGACCGGCCCGACTTCCTGCGCCGGCAGGTGCTCACCTCGCGCAATGTGCGCGGCGGGCTCCTCACCGACATCGCGCTCGGCGGGCTCAACTACCAGATCGAGCACCACCTGTTCCCGAGCATGCCGACCCCGCACCTGCGGCACGCCCAGGTGATCGTCCGGGAGTACTGCGCCGAACTGGACATCCCGTACCACGAGACCGGGCTCATCGCCTCGTACGGCGAGGCCCTGCGGTACATGCACCGGATCGGCGCGCCGATCCGCGACGCGGACAAGGCGGCTGCCCAGGCCGAGCCCAAGGCGCAGCCGATCCTTGAGCCGGCCAAGGTGCAGCCCGACCTTTCTTGACCAGTCGTTCCCGATACGGCTAGTCTCCTCGATGTGGCCAGGACCAAGGAATTCGATCCGGACGCCGCGCTCCAGTCAGCTCTAGAGCTGTTCTGGCAGCGCGGCTTCGAGGCGACGTCGATGTCCGACCTCGTCCAGCACCTCGGCATCGCCCGCGCCAGCATCTACGGCACCTTCGGCAGCAAGCACGAGCTGTACGCGAAGGCCCTGGAGCGCTACGGCGAGCAGCGCGACACCAGCCTCCTCGAAGAACTCTCCCGACCGGGCCCCGCGCTGCCGGCCGTACGGGCGGTAGTGCGACGGTTCGCCGACGAGGCGGCCTGCGACGACCTGCGACGCGGCTGCTTCGTCACCAATACGGCAGTGGAGCTGGCCCCGCGCGACCGCGAGCTCACCCGGCGGGTCGAAGCCAGCTGGGACAGCGTCGAAACCGCCCTCACCTCCGCACTGATGCGGGCCCGCGCCCAGGGCGAGCTGCCCGAGGAGCGCGACCCGCGCGCCCTGGCGCGACTGCTGCTCGTGCTCATGCAGGGCATACGGGTGGTCGGCAAGGCGACACGGGACCCCGCCCGGCTGCGGGACGCGGCGACCCAGGCGCTCACACTGCTCGCCTGAGGGCAGCCGCCGACTGAACGACCAGGCCGGGCGCGCCCCCTCACACAAGCCCCCATCCGGCGCTTCGTCACGCCCGCCACCCCTGACCACACCGCGCACACCCCTACCCCCATACCAGAACGCTCATTCCTGTATACCCGCTCCGGCGAGTCGGCCGCCGACAAGGCCGAGACCGGAGGAAGCGGGACCTGCCCGCGGGCCGCGCGGGCACGCCCGCCGAGGTCGCCGCCGCGGTGCTCCACCTCGCCTCGCCCGAAGCGGCCTTCACCGTCGGCGCGGACCTCGTGCTGGACGGCGGCGCCACGGCCTGACCCGGCCGGCGGCCTGCCCCTGCCCGTGGCCGTACCGCGTCAGCTGTTCTCGCCCCGCGCGGAGCGCCTGGCGATCGTGATGGGCGCGGCCGGTCCCGCGCCCGGCTGCGCGTCGTCCCGCACGCCGAGCGCGACCTCGGCGGCCAGCGGCGGCACGGTGTTGTACGGCACCTGCGGCCCGTCCGCCTCCGCCAGCCAGCAGCGCAGCACCTGGTGCAGCTGCTCGGCGCCGACGAGCTCCGCCTCCTCGACGGTGCCGGCGCCGTCGGCCGCTCGCCCTGTCCGCAGGCCGACCGGCGGCGTCAGCTCGACGGGCCACAGCAGGAACGGGCGGCTCTGCTCGCCGCCCAGCCCGCCGTGCGAGCCGATCTGCTCCTCGAAGGCGTGCACCGAGCCGGTGTCCGGGTCGACGGCGGAGTTGACCATGATGTCGGCGGCGTGCGGGAAGCCCGCGGTGCGCCGGACCGCGTCGGCCGCGCCGGGGCCGAAGACGGCGAGCGGGTCGTGACCGATGACCTCGCCGGTGCCGAGGCGGTGCTCGGTGCCGTCCGCGCCGAGCACGACCGCGCCGTGCGCCTCGGACCGTACGAGCAGGAAGCCCACGCCGGGGTGCTCCGCGAGGGTGCGCAGCAGCGCCGGGTGGCGACGGTCGATCTCCTCGCGGCTGACCCGGCCGGGCAGGTCGGGGAAGGAGATCAGCCCGAGGTTGCCGGAGGCCAGCACGATCGGGTCGGAGCCCGGCCGCTGAGCGGGCCCCGCCCCGCCCTCCATCGGCGACGCCTCCTTCTCCGGCCGGTGGAGGGCGGCGCGGGCCGCGGACCGGGCCTCCGCGCCGCTCGGCGTACGCTCCGCGCGCCGGGATACGGCGAGGCCGCAGCCGGCCCGCACCAGGTCCCGCAGGGTGAGCCCGTAGCGGCCGAGGAAGGTCTCGCCGGAGCTCTGGCCGTGGTCGGAGAGCAGCACCACGCGGTAGCCGCGCGGCGCGTGCCGGGCCGCCTTGGCGATCAGCTTGATGCTGCGGTCGAGGCGGGCCAGCACCTGGTCGGCGTCGTGGCCGCGCGGCCCCGAGTGGTGGGCGACCTCGTCGTACGCGACCAGGTCGGCGTAGACGGCCGTACGGCCCGCGAGCATGTCGCCGATGACCGCGACGACCACGACGTCCCGCTCGACCACCGTCGCGAACGCCCGGATGAAGGGGTAGAGGCCGCCGCGCTTGACGCGCGGGCTCTCCCGGCGCAGCTTGGCCGCGGTGGACTGGGCGATCTCCCGGAAGATCTCGGCGACGAAGGACACCGCGGTACGGGTCGCGTTGGCCGGGTCGGAGAAGTAGGCGAAGTAGCCGGCGCGCGAGCGGTTGTGCCGGCCGCGCCGGGCGGCGACCGACAGGACGAGGGCGACCTGTTCGGCGCCACCGCTGAAGAGGTTGCCGCGGCTGGCGCCGTCGACGGTGAGCAGCCCGCCGTCGCCGGTGCGCTCGGCCGCGCGGCGCTGGAGTTCGGCGGCGCTGGTGGGCCGGTTGCTGACCATCACCTCCCCCGTCTCCTTCTCGTACCAGCGGAAGGCCGGGACGTCGTGGTTGGAGCCGTGCAGGATGCCGAGCTGGCTGGCCCCGGTCTGGCTGGACCAGTCGGTGCGCCAGGGGGTGAGCCGGTGGCTGGTGCCGTGCCATTCGGCGAGGGTCTCCATCAGCGGCGGCCGCTTGTGGTTCCCGAGCGCGCCGAGCCTGCCGAGTCCGCCGAGCGCTCCGGCCGTCCCGAGCCTCCAGCGCTTCCCGTGTTCGGGACAGCCCGGCCGCGCGCAGTCCCGTTCGCGCATCGCGGCTTCCAGGACGCTCAGTCCGACGCCGTCGAGCTGGAGGAAGACGGTGCCGGGCGCCTGCCGCCGCCCGGCCGCCTCGCCGAGCCGTCTGCGCCTGCGGTCGGCGAGCCGCGCGAGCCTGCGCCGGTACGCGCCGTCGTCGCGCACGGCGAGGAAGGTGCTGGTGGCCGAGGAGGCTGCCGACATGACGGCCGCGACCACCACGGCGGTCTCCGCGTTCGCCTCGCCGCGGCCGTCCGGCAGCAGCCCGAGGGCGACCAGCAGCAGCGAACCGTTGAGGAAGAAGACGAGCAGCCCCAGCACGAGCGCCGGGACGAGCAGCAGGGCGCGCACCAGCAGCGGCCAGACGAGCGCGCTCAGCAGGCCGAAGGCCCCGGCGCCCGACGCCGCCGTGACGGCGATCCGGGTGGCGCTGTCCCCGTCGTACGACTTGAGCCGGAAATCGGGCAGCGCGCCGGCGAGCACCAGCATGGTGAGGGTGCTGACCGCCCACACCACGATCACCCGCAGCAGGGCTCCGCCCACGGTTTTCCATCGGGGCACCAGCACGCCGCGCTCACCTCGCGTTTCCCTCCGGGCTGGGTTCCAGGGTGTCATAGCCCGCGGGGGCGCGGCGCGGCGCTGCGAGACGGTCCCTCGTGTGGTGACGCACTGGTTGACCGGTCCGGCCGGCGGGTGGGTGTCCTCAAACGCTGGGGGCACCTCTCGGCCGAAGGCTGGGGGAGGGCTGAATTTTTGGCCTGAGGGCACCTCCCTGCGGGCGGCTGGGGGGATTGCCGCCGGCTGCGGGCACCTCCGGCAGCCGAAGGCTCGGAGCCCTACTCGGCGTCGATCACTCGACGTCGATCGCGGTGATCACGGCGTTGCCGACGGGCGCGGACTCCTCCGTGTAGCCGGCCTGGGCGAGCGCTCTGGACGCGATCGACAGGGCCTCGCGCTGGGCGGCGCGGCTGTCTTCGGCCTCGACCTCCAGGCGGAGGATGAAGGTCGAGGTGCCCTCGTCCACGCTGAGCACATCCAGGTCGGAGGGCACCGAGCCCACTTCCTCCGGATCCGCTCCTTGCAGCCCTGTCAGCAGCCTGGCCCGCGCCTCGGCGCCGAGCGGCTCCTTGAAGGTTCCGGGTACGGACACCACGAAGTTGGTCATGTCAGGACCGTACCCGCGACCGGGCATCGGACTCCTACCTGACGGCCGGACCCGCCGGGCCCGCCAGAATGGCCGCGAGCGCGTCGCCGCGGATCATGAAGCCGACGTGGCTGCTGTCGAGCGAGTGGACCTCGAACGGGTTGTCCGGCGTGAGCAGGTCCGCCTCCTTGATGAAGCGGTCCTGGAGCTGGACCGGGATGCTGCGGTCCGCGGTGAGCCGGATGTACGCACGCGGGATGCGGCCCCAGGTCGCGGCGTCGACCCGGGTCTCGGTGCTGCTCACCCGTAGCGACTCGTCGGGCTCCAGTGTGTTGAGGAAGCTCAGGAACTCCTGCTCGGTGCCCTCGGCCAGCATCATCTCCTTGAACACGGCGAGCAGGGCCGGGTCGGCGGTCCGCCAGTTCAGCCGGATCACGCCGAGGTCCGCCGGGTCGCCGACCGCGGCGGCGCCGGCGGCCGGCACCAGGCTGGACGCGAACTCGGGCGACCGCGCGTACTCGCCGGCGGTCGCGTCGACGCAGCACCAGGCGGCGATGTAGACGATCCGGTCGATGAGCTCGGGCACCGCGGCTCCGACGCCGGTGAGCGTCAGCCCGCCGAGGCTGTGTCCGACCAGGACGACGGGGCCGTGCTCGGCGGCCCGGCGCACGATGCCGACCACGCGCTCGACGTAGTCGTCGAGGGTGACGTCGGCCAGCCGGGCCGGTGCGGCGGCGAAGGCGGCGAGGTCCTGCGGAGCCTGGTAGGAGGGCGCGAAGGACGCCTCGTAGCCGTGGCCCGGCAGATCCACGGCGAGCGCGCGCTGCCCGAGCAGCGCCAGTTCGCGCTGTACGGGGGCCCAGGTCAACCCGTTGGTGTTGGCTCCATGAACGAATATGTAGGTAGCTGTCACCGCGTCAGTCTGCCATCGGGCCGCCGCGCGCCCAGGGGCTTTCGCCGGAGTCGAGGATCTTGTGGGCGGCCCGGCGTTCCGTACCGCCGGCTATACCGCCAGCCAGGTCTCGTGCAGGTGCCGCCAGCGCAGTCCGTGCGGGGCGGCGGGCTCGCGTACGAAGACCGCGGTCACCCGGCGGGGGCCGCCCGCGGTCGGGCCGCTGTGCCATTCCTCGTATCCGGCGACGACCAACGAGCCGCTCTCCGCGATCAGTTGGACCTCGCTGATGTCGATGACGAGGCCGGGTGCGGCACCGTGCACGGACTCCACCTCGGTGAGGACGCGGTCGCGGGCCAGCAGCTTGCCGCCCGGCTCGATGAGGGTGAAGCCCGGGTCGTGGGACTCGGCGAACGGCGCGAAGGCCTCGGGGGTCCGCGCCGTCTCGCCGGAGAGCCAGCCCGCGAGGAGGTCGTGCAGCCGGACGATCTCCGACCGGCAGGCGTGGGCGGTCGTCTGTGCGGCCGGCTCGGTCGAGGCCATGCGGAGCTCCAACGGTGATCGGGGCGGTCGGGACCGGACAGCGGGCGTGGGCGGGCTGCGCGCGGCGGGCACCAGTCTGCACGGCGGCGGCAGCGGAAGCGCGCGGCGCGGCGCACGGCCGGCCGGCGAAGCGGCCCGGTGTCCGGCGGCAGCGCTCAGGCCCTGTCCGGGCGCTCTTCGTGGATCAGTCCGCGGGGGCACGTCCCGGCTGTAGCCGGTGGAGCATCGCGAGGCGGAGGGTCGTCGTCGTACTGGGCGTACTCGGGCGGGAGCCCGACAAGCCGGCGAGGTGCGGTGCCCGGCGGCGCGGGCCCGCGAAATCGCCCGGACAGGGCCTACGCTCGACGGGGTATGGAGCGGGCGTCGAGTGGCGGGAGGCAGCGGGTGTCGGTGGAGGTCACCTGGTGGGGTCATGCCACCGCGACGGTCGAGGACTCCGGGGTGCGGGTGCTGACCGACCCGGTCTTCGTCCAGCGGCTGGCGCATCTGCGGCGGCGCAGGGGCGCGGTGCCACCGGCGGTCGCCGCCGTCGCGGACGTGGCCCTGATCTCCCATCTGCACGCCGACCATCTGCATCTGGGCTCGCTGGCGCGGCTCGCGGCCGGCACCCGGCTGGTGGTCCCGCGCGGCACGCCCGGCGCGGTGCCGGGCTTCCGCCGGATGGCGCAGAGCCGGGGGCTGCTGGTCACCGAGGTCGAGGCGGGGGACGAGGTCGTGGTGCGGGACGTGGTCGTACGGGCCGTACCGGCGGCGCACGACGGGCGGCGGCTGCCGATCGGGCCGCGCCGGGTGGCCGCGCTCGGCTATGTGGTGAGCGGCGAGGCTACGACGTACTTCGCCGGTGACACCGGGCTGTTCGACGGCATGGCCGAGGCGGTCGGGCCGTGCGATGTGGCGCTGCTGCCGGTCGGCGGCTGGGGTCCGCACCTGGGGCACGGGCACCTGGACGCGGGGCGGGCCGCGCAGGCCCTCGCGGCGCTGGACCCGCGCAGCGCGGTTCCGGTGCACTACGGCACGTACTGGCCGATCGGGATGGACGCCGTGCGACCGCACGAGTTCCACGCGCCGGGGGACGAGTTCGTCCGGCACGCGGCGCGGCTCGCGCCGAAGGTCGCGGTGCACCGGCTGGGGCACGGCGAGAGCGTACGGCCACAGGTCGCGCGATGACCGGGACCGTACCGGCCGGTGCCGCGATGACCGGGGCGGCGGCGCTCGCCGCCGCGGCGCCGGGGGCGATTCCCGGGCTCGCGGACGTCCTGGCGCGGGTGGCGCCGCCGGAGTCGACGCAGCAGGCGGTGGGGTATCCGTCGCTGTTCCTGCTGGTGGTGCTGGGGTCTCTGGTGCCTGTGGTGCCGACGGGCGCACTGGTCAGTTCGGCGGCGGTGGTGGCGTTCCACCAGACCTCGCCGTTCGCACTGCTGGTCGTGTTCGGGGTGGCGTCCTTCGCCGCCTTCCTCGGCGACATCGCCCTCTACTGGCTCGGCCGGCGCGGGGTGCACTCGAAGAACGGCTCGCGCTGGCTGGCGCGGCTGCGCGAGCGGGCCGCCCCGGACAAGCTGGAGACCGCGCAGCGGAAGCTGGACGAGCACGGGGTGCTGGTGCTCGTGCTGTCGCGGTTGGTCCCCGCCGGGCGGATTCCAGTGATGCTGGCCTGCCTGCTGTCGGGGATGCCCACCCGCCGCTTCATCCGCGGCAACGCGCCCGCGTGTCTGGCCTGGGCGGCCACGTACCAGCTGATCGGAATTCTGGGCGGGTCGCTGTTCCCCGAGCCGTGGCAGGGCGTGGCCCTGGCGGTCGGGCTGACGCTGCTGATCAGCGTGGCCCCGCCGCTCCGGCGGCGGCTGCGCCGGCCGCGCGACGGCGGCCGGGACGGGGCGGCGGACCACTCGCGCGACGCGGACCGGTCGGACCGGCGCGACGCGCAGCGCGCGGACCGGTCGGACGCGGCGGAGCAGCCGGACGGGCCGGACGAGCCGGACGAACGGGATGAACGGGACG
>NZ_JAYMZR010000057.1:0-49151 GCF_035828615.1 Streptomyces sp. H27-D2
GGCCACACGACCGGGGTGAAGACGGTGGTGAAGGTCAGCAGGAGCGCGTACGCCCAGGCGGCGCGCCAGCTGGGCCGCGCGCTCCCGGCGCGCGCGCCGGGCTTGCCGCGGGGGAAGGACGCCGCGACGGCTGCCCGTGCCATCAGCGGCAGGACGACGGCGAGTACGGCGGTGCCGAGCCGTCCGCCCGCGAGCGCTCCGGTGGCGGCCGGCAGGAAGGCGTAGGCCACGCTCGCCCAGGCGCGCAGCAGTCGGGACTCGACGAGCGGCCGGGAGGCGAAGTAGGCGGTGAGTCCGGCGAGCGGGACCGAGCAGACGAGCAGCAGGGTGATGGTGAACCCGGTGCTGCCGAGGAAGACGGTGGCGACCGTCGCGAGGACGGCGAGGTAGGGCGGCGCGGACATGGTGTCGCCGACGCCGACCGGGTGCCAGCCGTCGAGGTAGCGCGACCACAGGTCGGTGACGTCGGCGGGGGCGGGCAGCAGCGCGCCGCCGGAGAGCGCTCCGGAGCCGAGCAGTTCGCGGCAGGCGATGAGCGAGATGAGCAGCAGGGCCAGGAAGAGCACCGGTCCTGGCTTACGCGCGATCCGCTTCAGCCGTGCGAACTGTTCGACCTGGAGAAAATCCGCGTCGTCATCACCGGGGCCCGACTCGACGACGCCGTGCCGGCTGCCCGCCGCGACGTCCGCGTCCGCCCGGCCGCCGAAGTGGCCGGCGATCTGTTCCACGGTGGCGCGCACCGTCGCGCCGGGCGGCGGGAAGAGCGGCCTCAGCTCGGCCGCGTCGCCCGTCGGCTTGCCGCGCCGTCGGCGGGCGGCGAGGATTCGGCCCGGCCGCAGCAGCACCCCGAAGAGCCCGGCGAGTTCGTCGAGCGCCTGGCCGGGGGCTTTGCCGACCAGGTAGGCGAGGGTGCGCAGCAGGGTGCCGAACACGACCCGCAGCAGGACGTAGGGCAGTCCGCCGCCGCGGGTGTTGGCGAGCAGTGTGTAGACGGCTCCGGCCTTGTCGACGCGGTGCGGGTTGACCGCGGAGCGGCCGGCGCAGTCGATGGGGCGGCGCTCGCGGGCGGACGCCTCGGCGTGCCGCAGCACCGCGTCGGGTGCGACGAGGACCTGGTGGCCGGCCGCCTGGGCGCGCCAGCAGAGGTCGACGTCGTCGCGCATCAGCGGCAGCCGTCGGTCGAAGCCGCCGAGTTCGTCCCATACGTCGCGGCGGATGAGCATGCCCGCGGTGGAGACGGAGAGGGTGGGCCGCACCTGGTCGTGCTGGCCCTGGTCCTGCTCGCGCCGGTCGAGGCCGGTCCAGCGGCGTCCGCTGCGCGCGATGCTGACGCCGACTTCGAGCAGTTGTCTGCGGTCGTACCAGCCGCGCAGCTTGGGGCCGATGATCGCGGCCGAAGGCGTGGAGTCGGCGACCCGCAGCAGTTCGGTGAGCGCCTCGGGTTCGGGCGCGCAGTCGTCGTGCAGCAGCCAGAGCCACTGCACGGGTTCACCGTGCGGCAGTTCGGGCATGTCGTAGGCGTCGTCGCGCCAGGAGCGGGTGACCGGGTCCCAGCCGCTGGGCCGTTTCAGATACGGCAGTTCCTCCGGGGTGAGGACCCCGGCGGTGCGGACCGATTCCTCGACGGCGGTGCCGAAGCCGGTGCGGCGGGCGAGGTGCAGCACGCGTTCGGCGCCGAAGGACTCGGTGAGCAGCCGGGCGGACGCGTCGGCGCTTCCGGTGTCGGCGCCGACGGCGTTCTGTACGGGTCGCTCCTGGCCGAGGAGCCCGGAGAGCACCTCGGGGAGCCACCGGCTGCCGTCGTGGGAGACGAGCACGGCGGTGACGACGTGCCGAGGGAACTCAGGAGTGGCAGCCGGGTATGGGTCTGCCTGCTGGCTGTGCGCGGACATCGAGGTACGGGCCCTCCGACCGGGGTTTCGGGGGCCCGCGACGGCGGCGCTGTGGGCCGGGGCCCCCGGATAACGCTGTACTGGACTGCGGTGGACGCGCGCGCCCCGTGGGAGCGTTGGTGCGTCTCGGACGGGGCCCCACACTAACGGCTCAGGTCCGTGTGCCGTCCGGCTGCGTCGGGTCCGTACACAGCGGTCCGCCTCCCGGAGTGCTGCCGCGGGAGGCGGACCGATCGTCACGCGTCTTGCTATGCGTTGAATTGTTGTGGCTTGCGAGCGGCCGGGGTAAGAACCGGCCGCGCCGGGTGTTCAGACGGCGGCCTTCTTGAGCCGGCGGCGCTCGCGTTCGGACAGGCCGCCCCAGATGCCGAACCGCTCGTCGTTGGCGAGAGCGTACTCAAGGCACTCGGGACGGACCTCGCAGGCGAGGCAGACCTTTTTGGCCTCGCGGGTGGATCCGCCCTTCTCCGGGAAGAACGATTCGGGATCGGTCTGAGCGCACAGCGCGCGCTCCTGCCACCCGGGCTCCTCGTCCGCCTCCTCGACCAGCAGTTGCTGGAACAGCTCGGTCATGTGCGCCCCTCGTCTGTCTTCGCGTCCCCGTGGTGTTGCCGTCGCCGGAACCGGCGGAACGACACGAGTGAAATTACAAGTGCGCCGATCCGGGCCAGTCAAGCCAAGATCTGCTATTGGGCCTCTTATTCACTCTGCGGAACCAAGGTTATGCGGAAAGTGTTCAAATCGCCATAAACGGTAACGGCCTCACTTGCCACCCTTGGGACCCGCCTTTCTTCACGTTCATCGCGTGCGTCACATTCATCGCGACACGTGCGTCACGTGCATCGCGAAGCACGTTCGTCACGAAGGAAGACGACGCGAGCGTCGATCACGTTGCGAGCCGAGCGCCGGAGCGAAACGGATCACATTCCGATCACAGGCGCGCACCGACGTTTGCGAGTCCGGATACCGCGCCATCTGTCCGCGCCCTGAGATGCACAAACCTTTCGCCGCCCACAGCAACCGGATGAGGTGAAACATTGTCCGCAAACCGGACATGAGGTTGACAAGAGGACGCCGAGCCGCTCTTCTTGGTTTCATGTCAGTGACCTCTTCGCTCCGCCTCGCCCGTGTCCACGGGTTCGGTCGTGCTGCGCAGGCTCGCTGTTGTTGTCCCAGCTGTTGACACCGTCGACGCCGTCCGGGTTTCTCCGACCCGCTTGAGCTCCGGTCACCGCTGCACTGCCGCATCTCTGCATCGCCTCCGCGCGCCGCACTCCTGCGCACCCGCACTCCTGCCGAGGAATTCCCGCACATGAACAGCGACGTCCAGATCGCCGGCGACCCGCTCGCCATCGCCCACCTGCTGCCGCCGGTTCCCGCCCACCCCGACACCGTCGCCGGGTTCGCCGGGCTGGCCCAGGCCATCGCGGCCGACCGGGACTGCTGGGCCCCGCTCGTCGAGTACGACGCCACCACCCGCTGGTACCACCGGCTGCGCGTCGGCCCCGGCTACGAGGTGTGGCTGCTCAGCTGGGTCCCCGGACAGGGCAGCGGGCTGCACGACCACGGCGGCTCCTCGGGTGTGCTGACGGTCCTGCAGGGCGAGTTGACCGAGCGCACCGGCAGCTCGCGGCAGCCGCTGGGCCGCGCGGCCCAGCGCGTGTTCGCCCCCGGCTACGTCCACGAGGTGGTCAACGACAGCCTGGAGCCCGCCGTCAGCCTGCACATCTACTTCCCCGGCCTGACCGAGATGGCCATGCACACCGCCCAGTGCTCACCCTCCGCCCTCGAAGGGGCCCGGGGCTGACAGACTGACCGCATGCGCATTGTGGTCCTGGCCGGAGGCATCGGCGGCGCCCGATTCCTCCGCGGCCTTCTGTCGGCCGCCCCCGAGGCGGACATCACGGTCATCGGCAACACCGGTGACGACATCCATCTGTTCGGGCTGAAGGTCTGCCCCGACCTCGACACCGTGATGTACACGCTCGGCGGTGGCATTCACGAGGAACAGGGCTGGGGCCGGACCGACGAGTCCTTCGCGGTCAAGGAGGAACTCGCGGCGTACGGCGTCGGACCCGAGTGGTTCGGCCTGGGCGACCGCGACTTCGCGACGCACATCGTGCGCACCCAGATGCTGGGCGCCGGCTACCCGCTCAGCGCCGTCACCGAAGCGCTGTGCGCGCGCTGGCAGCCGGGCGTGCGGCTGCTGCCGATGACGGACGACCGGGTCGAGACGCATGTGCTCGTCGACACCGAGGACGAGGGCCGCAAGGCGGTGCACTTCCAGGAGTACTGGGTGCGGCTGCGCGCCTCCGTGCCGGCGCACGCGGTCATCCCGGTCGGCGCGGAGCAGTCCAAGCCCGCCCCTGGCGTGCTCGACGCCATCGCCGCGGCCGACATCGTGCTCTTCCCGCCGTCCAACCCGGTCGTCAGCATCGGCACGATCCTCTCGGTGCCCGGCATCCGCGAGGCCATCGCCGACGCGGGCGTGCCGGTCGTCGGCCTCTCCCCCATCGTCGGCGGCGCGCCCGTGCGCGGGATGGCCGACAAGGTCCTCACCGCCGTCGGCGTCGAGACCACCGCCGCCGCGGTCGCTCAGCACTACGGCTCCGGGCTGCTCGACGGCTGGCTCGTCGACACCGCGGACGCGGGCAGCGTCGACGAGGTGGAGGCCGCGGGCATCCGCTGCCGTGCGATTCCGCTGATGATGACGGACGTCGCGGCCACCGCCCGGATGGCCGCCGAGGCCCTCGCGCTCGCCGAGGCGGTACGGCTGTGAGCCCGCGCGAGAGCGGGTCCGGCGCGCGCCCCGGCTACCCCGCCTTCCAGGTCTGGGCGCTGCCCGGGATGCCCGAGGTGCGGGCCGGTGACGACCTCACGAAGCTCATCGCCGGGGCGGCCACCGCCGCCGGGCTGCCGGGACTCGCGGACGGCGACGTGCTCGTCGTCACCTCCAAGATCGTCAGCAAGACCGAGGGCCGCTCCGTCGAGGCCGCCGACCGCGAGGCGGCCATAGACGCCGAGGCCGTACGGGTCGTCGCCCGGCGCGGGCCGACCCGGATCGTCGAGACCCGGCACGGGTTCGTGATGGCCGCGGCCGGCGTGGACGCCTCCAACACCCCGTCCGGCACCGTGCTGTTGCTCCCCGAGGACTCCGACGCCTCGGCGCGGACCATCCGCGCCGGGCTGCGCGAAACGCTCGGCGTGGACGTCGGCGTCATCGTGACCGACACCTTCGGCCGCCCCTGGCGCAACGGGCTGACCGACGTCGCGATCGGCGCGGCCGGCGTACGGGTCCTCGACGACCTGCGCGGCGGCCTGGACGACCACGGCAAGGCGCTGGGCATGACCGTCGTCGCGACCGCCGACGAACTCGCCGCCGCCGGCGACCTGGTGAAGGGCAAGGCCGACGGCCTCCCCGTCGCGGTCGTCCGCGGGCTGCCGCACATCGTGGGCGACGCCGAGGACCCCGCCGGCAGCGGCGCGCGGCCCATGGTGCGCAGCGCCGGGAGCGACATGTTCCGGCTCGGCACCTCGGAGGCCGTACGCGAGGCGGTCACGCTGCGCCGTACGGTCCGCGACTTCACCGACGACCCGGTCGACGCGGGCGCCGTGCGGCGGGCGGTCGCCGCGGCCGTCACCGCTCCCGCGCCGCACCACACCACCCCGTGGCGGTTCGTCCTGCTGGAGTCCCAGGACTCGCGGGAGCGGCTGCTCGACGCGATGCGGGACACCTGGATCACGGACCTGCGGGCCGACGGGTTCACCGAGGAGAGCGTCGCCAAGCGGGTCCGCCGCGGCGAGGTGCTGCGCCGGGCGCCGTACCTCGTGGTGCCGTGCCTGGTCGCGGACGGCGCGCACACGTACCCGGACGCCCGGCGGAACACCGCCGAGCGCGAGATGTTCGTGGTCGCGGCGGGCGCGGGCGTGCAGAACCTGCTGGTCGCGCTGGCCGGCGAGGGGCTGGGCTCGGCGTGGGTGTCCTCGACGATGTTCTGCCGCGAGGTGGTGCGCGAGGTGCTCGGGCTGCCCGGCGGCTGGGACCCGATGGGAGCGGTCTCGGTCGGCTACCCGGCGGCTCCGCCGAAGGACCGGCCGGCTCGGGACGTGGAGGCGTTCATCGAGGTTCGGTGAGCGAGCTTCGGTGAGCGAGGGTCAGCGCCCGAGGGTCAGTGCCCGTTGCCGGCGGGGGCGCGCGAGGGTGCGGCGCGCGCCCGGGGGCGCGGGTTTTCGGCTCCCATGGGTGCGACTTGGTGAGAGTCGGTGAGAGTCGGTGAGACTCACAAGCCCCGGATGTCGTTCACCGCGTAGCGCGGGGCCCGGCGCGGCGGTGCGCTGCCCCGGAGCAGGATCAGCCGGGTGGCGCGGTGCCGCTGGCCCTCGTACGGCGTCAGCAGTTCCAGCATCGTCGCGTCGTCCGTGCGGTGCGCCCCGGTGAGCGAGTAGCCGATGATGCGCGGCAGGTGCAGGTCGCCGACTGTGACCGCGTCGGGCGCGCCGTGGGAGCGCTGGAGCGTCTCGGCGGCCGTCCAGGGGCCGACGCCCGGTACGGCCTGAAGCCGGGCCGCCGCGGCGGCCGGGTCCATCCCCGTCGTCTCCTCGATCCGGGCGGCGGCGCGGGCGGCCCGCACGATCGCCGCCGACCGCTTTCCGTCGACGCCCGCCCTGTGCCACTCCCAGGACGGGATCAGCGCCCAGCCGCGCGCGCTGGGCATCACCCGCATCCGCTCGTCGGGTCCGCCCGGTCCGGGAGCGGGGCCGGGAGCGGGCTCGCCGTGCCGGCTGAGCAGCAGCCGCCAGGCCCGGTACGCCTCGTCGCTGGTGACCTTCTGCTCCAGAATCGACGGGATCAGCGATTCGAGCACCAGCCCGGTGCGGATGAGCCGCAGGCCGGGGTTGCGGCGGTGCGCCTCGTGCACCAGGCGGTGGCGGGGTGTGAAGGCCGCCGGGTCGTCGTCCCCGCCCAGCAGTGCCGGGAGGCCGTCCAGCAGCCACTGCGCGCCGGGCCCCCACGCCTCGGCCGAGACCCCGCCGCCGCCCGGGGTCAGCCGGATCGTGCCGGGTCCCGCGGGGGTGCGGCTGGCGCGCCAGACGGAGCCGTCGGGCGTAACGCGGTACGCGGGGTCGCCGGGGCCGCGCCGCAGGACGCCCAGGTTGCGTCCGAGGTCGTACGGTCCCGTCGGGGACCATGAGCGGATGGCGGCCATCCTGCCAGGGTAACCACCGGCGACGGCGGCCCCCCGCGACCCTCAGCGCCCCCGCTCACGTCAGTGCTTGCTCGACGCCTACCCGACGCCTACCCGACCTGCTCGGCCTACTGGTCCGAGGAGAACCGCACCGCCGCGTCCGGGAGCCGCGCGCCGCACCAGATCCGGACGCCGTCGCGGAGTTCGTTGTCCGCGCCGACCACCGCGCCGTCGCCGATCACCGCGCCGTGCAGCACCGTACGGGCGCCGATCCGGGCCCCGGCGCCGACCAGTGAGTCGTGCAGCTGCGCGCCCGCCTCGACGACCGCGCCGTCCAGCACCGCGCTGCCGTCGATCCGCGCGCCCGCGCCGACCCGCGCGCCCGCGCCGATGACCGTGCCGCCGGTCAGCTTGGCGTCGGCGGCGACCTCCGCGCTCTCCATGACCAGCCGGTCGCCGCAGCGGCCCGGCACGGCCGGGGAAGGGGCGCGGCCCAGGACGAGGTCGGCGGAGCCGCGGATGAAGGCCTGCGGGGTGCCGAGGTCCAGCCAGTACGTGGAGTCGACCATGCCCTGGAGGTGCGCTCCCGAGGCCAGCAGGCCGGGGAATGTCTCGCGTTCGACGGAGACCGGGCGGCCGGTGGGGATGGTGTCGATGACGGAGCGGTTGAAGACGTACGCGCCGGCGTTTATCTGGTCGGTGACGATCTCCTCGGGCGTCTGCGGCTTCTCCAGGAAGGCGCTGACCCGGCCGTTCGCGTCGGTGGGCACGAGCCCGAAGGCCCGCGGGTCCTCGACCCGGGTGAGGTGCAGCGAGACGTCCGCGCCGGACGACTCGTGGGTGCGCACCAGGGCCGCGATGTCGAGGCCGGTCAGGATGTCGCCGTTGAAGATCAGGACCGGCTCGTCGGGGGCGGAGCGCAGCAGCGGGGCGACGTTGCGGATCGCGCCGCCGGTGCCGAGCGGCTCGTCCTCGGTCACGTACTCCAGGTGCAGGCCCAGCGCGGACCCGTCGCCGAAGTGCGGTTCGAAGACCTCGGCCAGATAGGAAGTGGCGAGCACGATGTGATCGATGCCGGCGGCGCGGGCGCGGGCCAGCTGGTGCGTGAGGAAAGGGACTCCGGCGGCCGGAACCATCGGCTTGGGCGTGTGCACCGTAAGGGGGCGCAGCCGGGTTCCCTTGCCCCCGACCAGGAGGATCGCTTCTGTCACCGTGTCGTCTCTGCTTCCTGCTAGGGCCTGTTCCGCGAGCCCAGCCGGAACCCGGAACAGGCCCTAGGGGCCGGCGGGGTTCCGCGGCCGGTGGCCGGGGAAAGGCCGGCGGCCAGTGTATGCAGACCTCAGGAGGTCAGCGGCCCTGATCGCGGAGGTCAGCGGCCCTGCAAGCGGGCGGACGCCGTACGGGCGGCTCCCATCCGGTCGTAGAGGCGGTCGCCGGGGCACGCGGTGGCGACGCCGTCGCGGTGTCCGGAGATCACATTGAGCTGGACCTTGGCGCCCTTCGCGAACTTGTTGCTGCCCGCCGAGACCAGGGTGACGACGCCGCGCGGGTTCGCTCCGTACAGTCCGAGTTTCCAGGCGGTGAGCTTGGCGATAGCCGTCAGCACCGCCGCGGGCGGCTCGTCGTCGGTATACGTACCGAGGGCAGCGATGCCCGTGCTGTCGGTGTTGAAACCGAGAGTGTGCGCGCCCATCACCGCCTTGGTCACGCCGCCCGCGCGGCCTTCGTAGATCGTGCCGCACTTGTCGATGAGGAAGTTGTAGCCCATGTCACGCCAACCGCTGCTCTTGACGTGGTAGCGGTAGATGGCGCGAATGACGGACGGGGCCTCCGCACAGGTGTAGTTGTTGCCGGTGGCGCTGTGGTGCACGAAGGCGGCCTTGACGGTGCGGGTGTAGCCGAGGGTCTGCTCGCGCAGGGTCTCGTCCGCGCCCCAGCCGGCCCGGCTGACGATCTCGGGCCGCTCGCCGATGTAGGGGTTCTGGCCGGGCCGCAGCGGCGCGCCGTCGGCCGCCGTCTCATCGGTCCTCGCCTCGCCCTCCATCGCCTCGCCCTCCCTCCCCTCGCCGGTCGCGCCGGTCGTCGCGTGGTCCGCCGCCGGCTGGTCCCCCCACTCGTCGAGCGGGGGCGGGGGCGGGGCGGGCACCGCGCGCCCGGCGTGTTCGGCCGGGGCGGCGGGTGTCGTCCCGCCGGCGCCGCCGGGGTTCACCAGTTCCAGCCGCAGGCCGGCGGGCAGCGGCCGGTGCGCACCGCGGTCGGAGGCTTCGGGGCTGACGCGCAGCTCCACGCCGTCCGAGTCGCCCACCCACAGCGGGGCCGTGCTGCCGCGCACCCGTCCGCTCCGGCGCTCGGCCGAGCCCGGGTCGGCGGCGTCGTCGTTGTGGGCCTGTACGTCCTGCCAGCGCGACCAGGCCGCGCCGCCGGTCGGCCGGTTCCGTACCTGGACCCGGGCGTGCAGGTCCGCGGCGGCGTCCTTCCAGACCACGCCGACCAGCGAGTACGGCTTGACGTCGCGGGCCGGCAGGTTCCGTCCGGCCGAGTCGGGGCGCCCGGTCGCCGTCCGCTCCGAGGGGGCGAGCGGCAGCGACTGGGTGCTGCCCGGCCGGGGTGCGGAGCCGGCGGCGTGGGGTGCGGACGCGGTCGCGCCCAGCGGGAGCACGAAGGGGAGCATCAGGGCCGTCGTGCAGGCGGCGCCGATCGAGGTTGCGAGAAATATGCGCATGTTCCAGATCGTGAACGCAAGGTACAAATCTGTCTATTCGTAAGATGACGGACAGTCGCCGAACAGCGGTCGCGGCATCCCGCGAACCACCCGGACGGCTCTCCCGCGACACTCTCGGCCGACACCCCGCGACGTACCCTTGCGCGGATGAACGCCACCGATCGCACCTTCGCCGACCTGCTGCGATCCGCGCTCGCCGCGGAGCCTGCCCGCCCCCTCGTGACCTTCTACGACGACGCCTCCGGCGAGCGCGTGGAACTATCCGTGGCCACCTTCGCCAATTGGGTGGCGAAGACAGCCAACCTGCTCCAGGGCGACCTCGGCGCCGAGCCCGGCGACCGGCTCGCACTGCTGCTCCCCGCGCACTGGCAGTCCGCCGTCTGGCTGCTCGCCTGCTCGTCCACCGGCGTCATCGCCGACGTGGGCGGCGACCCGGCCGCCGCCGACCTCGTGGTCAGCGGCCCGGACACGCTGGAGGCGGCGCTCGGCTGCTCCGGCGAGCGGGTGGCGCTGAGCCTGCGGCCGCTCGGGGTGCGCTTCGCGCAGCCGCCGGCGGGCTTCATCGACTACGCGGTCGAGGCGCCCGCCCAGGGCGACCGCTTCGCTCCGTACGCCCCGGTCGACCCGGGCGCGCCCGCGCTGCGCGTCGCGGGGACCGACGGCGACCTGACGGCGGCGCAGGCCGTCGAGCGGGCCCGCGCCGACGCGTCGGCCCGCGGCCTGGAGCGCGGCTCCCGGCTGCTCTCGGGGCTCTCGTACGACACCTGGGAGGGACTGTCGGCCGGGCTGCTGGCGCCGCTCGCCGCCGACGGCTCCGTCGTGCTGTGCCGCAACCTCGACCGGCTGGCCCCCGAGGGCCTCGACAAGCGCCGGGAGAGCGAGCGGGTAAGCGCTGTGGCGACCGCCGCGGCCGGCTGAGGCGGTCGCCACCCGTCCGGCCCACAGCGGGCCCGGCCCCCGCGCCCGAGCGGCTTCCTCGCGCGATGATCGACGCAACGCACAACCAACAGCGCGGTTCGTCCGTCTATCCCCACGACCGGCGGGCCTAGCCCGGTAGGACGCCGTCGACTCCGTAAGGGATGGACGCAGACGTGACCGACAGCCCAGGCACGCCAGGCGAACCGAACGTCCCCCCGCAGCCGCTGCCGACGCCGCGGCGCCGGTGGCTGCGGTGGGTGGCGCTCGGCACCTCAGTGGTGGTGCTGGGAGCGGCCGGCGCGGGCTGGTACCTCTACAAGAAGCTCGACGGCAACATCAGGACCGACTCCGCCACCACCAGCGAACTCAAGCGCTACGAGGCCGAGCGACCGCCCGCGATAGTGCACGACGCGCAGAACATCCTGCTCATCGGCTCGGACAACCGCGGCGGCGGCAACGGCAAGTACGGCCGGGACAGCGGCACCCAGCGCTCGGACACCACGATCCTGCTGCACGTCGCCGCCGACCGGCGCAGCGCGACCGGCATGAGCATCCCGCGCGACCTGGTGACGGGCATCCCGGCCTGCCGGAAGTCGGACGGCAGCCGCTCGAAGCCGCAGAGCGCGCAGTTCAACTGGGCGTTCGAGTTCGCGGGGGCCGCCTGCACGATCCGTACGGTCGAGCAGATGACCGGCGTGCGCGTCGACCACCACATGATCGTGGACTTCAACGGCTTCAAGAAGATCGTCAACGCGGTGGACGGCGTCGATCTCTGCCTGGCGGAGCCGATCAAGGACAAGGAAGCCCATCTCGACCTGCCCGCGGGGCGGCAAGTGCTGCGCGGCGAGGACGCCTTGGGCTACGTCCGGGCCCGCTACAGCATCGGCGACGGCAGTGACACCGAGCGGATGGACCGGCAACAGGAGTTCCTGGGCGCGCTGGTGAAGAAGGTGCAGAGCGACGGGGTGCTGCTGAACCCGGCGAAGCTCTACCCGGTGCTGGACGCCGCGACCTCCTCGCTCACCACCGACGAGGGCCTGGACACCCTCAAGGACCTCTACAACCTGGTGCGCGGGATGCGCGGCATCCCCTCGGACCAGATTCGGTTCCTGACCGTGCCCCGGCAGCCCAACGCGAACGACCCCAACCGCGACGAGTTGGTGCAGCCCGCCGCCGACAAGCTGTTCAAGCGGCTGCGGGACGACCGGCCGGTCACCGTGCGGGCGGACGCCGGGAAGGACAAGAAGAAGCCCGGCGGCAGCGACGGCAGCGACCGCAGCACCGACGGCAGCACCGACGAAGCGGTCTCCGACAGCCGGTCGGCAGAAAAGGCCGAGAAGGGGATGGACGAGACCTCGTCCGGTCCGAACAGTCCGAGCGGCAGCCCGACGCCGTCCTATCGCGGAACCACAGCAGACCATGACATGTGCGGCCAAAAGGCGGACAAAAGGTACAGTCATTAACTCGAAGGGATTGAGCGGAATGCCCAGTTGTAGGGGAGTGGAATGTGTCACCGGCGTCGCGTGCCCCTGAACTGGGCGGATAGTGTGAGCGATCCAGTCAGCCCCGACAGGATGACCGGGCAGCTCAGAACGTGCATAACCGACATGCCGAGCGTCTTGAGGGGGAGGCGCCGCGTGGCACTGACGGAGGATTCAGGCGACCGTGGACGCGCAAGGCCGTGGGCAGGCGGGCGACATCGATCCCGCTGATCAGTGGGTGTTGGACCCGGACACCGGCAACTATGAACTGCGACTCGACACCGCCGGTGGACAGGCGGCGCCTTCTCGGCGAAAGCTGCGCAGAGCCTCCAACGACGCCGAACAGGCGTCCGAAGCGACAGACGCGCCACGCGCCCGTCGCGGTGCGGGCAGCGGTACGGGCCGGCGCGCTGAAGGCGATGGCACGAGCCGTCGCGAACGGAGTGCGGAGAGCCGGGACGAGGGCAAGGCCGAGGGCCGTGGCGAGGGCCGTGCGGAAGGCCGCGCCGAGAGCCGTCGCGGCGTGCCCGAGCAGCGCAGCCGCCGGGCCGTTTCGGCGAGCGCGAGCGCGAGCCGACGCAAGCCCAAGCCGAAGAAGTCCGGCAAGAAGAAGGTCCTGTACTGGACCTCCGGCGTCATGGGCTTCGTGCTCGTTTCGGGCTGCACCGGGGCGTACTTCCTCTACCAGCACTTCAACGGCAACATCAATACGGTCGACATCGGCGGCGCCGGCAGCGGCAGCGCCACCAGCGACGGGCCGGTCAACATCCTGGTGCTGGGCACCGACACCCGGAAGGGCCAGGGCAAGGGCTTCGGCGACGCGGAGAGCGTCGGCCACGCGGACACCACGATCCTCTTCCACGTCTCCAAGGACCGCTCCAACGCGACCGCGTTGAGCATCCCCCGCGACCTGGTCACCGATGTCCCCGACTGCCCGACCAAGCAGAAGGACGGCTCGACGAAGGTCGTCCCGGGCGAGTCCGATGTCCGCTTCAACACCAGCCTCGGCCAGGGTGGCCGCGACCCCGGCTGCACGATGCGTACGGTCAAGGACCTGACCGGCCTCAAGGTCGACCATTTCATGATGGCCGACTTCAACGCCGTCAAGACGCTCTCGTCCGCGGTGGGCGGCGTCGACGTCTGCCTCGCCAAGGACATCGACGACCCCGACTCGCACCTCAAGCTCGCCAAGGGCCGCCACAACGTGCAGGGCGACGACGCCCTCGCCTTCGTACGGACCCGCCACTCGGTCGGTCTCGGCGGCGACTTGAGCCGGATCGAACTGCAACAGCAGTTCCTCAGCTCGATGATGCGCAAGATGAAGTCCAACGACACGCTGACCAGCCCCACCAAGCTGTTCAAGCTGGCGAACGCGGCGACCGACGCGCTGACGGTCGACACCGGGATCGGGACCATCAAGCGGCTCAGCGACTTGGGCAAGGACCTCGGCCAGGTCAACATCAAGCGGATCACCTTCGCGACGGTCCCCGTGATCGACAACCCGACCGAGAAGGTCAAGGCGACGGTCGTGCTCAACGAGGAGCCCGCCGAGGACCTCTTCGCGATGCTGCGGGCCGACAACTCGCTCACCGAGGCCAAGAAGAAGCAGAAGGCCGCCCAGGCCGCCAGGCTCAAGGGCCCCAAGGCCGACGCCGCCGACGTCCGGGTCAAGGTGCTCAACGGCAGCGGGCAGTTCGGCGCGGCCCAGAAGACCCTGGACTGGATGCAGAACCAGGAAGACATGCTCCGCTCCAGCAACGGCGGCAACGCCCCCGGCGAACTGGGCAAGACGAGCCTGGAGTACGCGCCCAACCAGGCCGACCAGGCCCGGCGGCTCGCCGACCTGATGGGGCTGCCCGCCTCCGCGATGAAGCAGGGGAAGAAGGACGCCGCGCCGCTGGCCGAGATGACTCTCACCCTCGGCAAGGACTTCAAGGGGCCCGGCGAGCCCGTCTCCGCACCGACCAAGGCGCCGGAGGGGTTGCAGAAGGTCGGGGCGGAAAAGAGCGTCTGCGCCAAGTAGGCCAAGCAGAACGCCCATCCACGCGGAACGCCCGTCCATCGGGCCGGATCACCAATGAAGTAAACGGGGAGGGCCCGATGCGGCAAAGCAATGTTCGTGGGGAGAGGGCGCGCCGAGGCGGCGCCCCCGGCGCCCTGGATCTCGGCTGGGACGACACGCTCTACGGCGGCGAACCGGACGGCGGGGGCGACGGCGAGAGCGACAGACGCCGCGGGCCCGCGGCCGGGAGCGGTGGGAAGAGCAGCGGGAAGAGCGGTGCCGGCGGCAGCGGCCGGAAGACCAAGGGCCGGATAATGCGCTGGTCGGCGGGGGCCCTCGCGGTGCTGATCCTCGGCACGGCCGGCGCCGGCTACCTCTACTACCAGCACCTCAACGGCAACCTCCGCAAAGGCGCGCGCAGCGGCAACGAGTCGGACCCCGACAAACCCGAGCCCAACGCGCACGGCCAGACGCCGCTCAACATCCTGATGATCGGCTCCGACAGCCGGAACACCAAGGAGAACCTCAAGCTCGGCGGCAGCAAGGACAGCGTCGGCGCCAAGCCGCTCGCCGACGTGCAGATGCTGCTGCACGTCTCGGCCGACCGGAAGAGCACCTCGGTCGTGAGCATCCCGCGCGACACCCGGGTCGAGATCCCCGACTGCGCCGACGCCAAGACCGGCAGGAAGTACCCGGCCGGCAACGCCATCATCAACACGACGCTGGCCCGCGGCGGCCCCGGCTGCACGCTGGCCACCTGGCAGAACCTCACCGGCGTCTACATCGACCACTGGATGATGGTGGACTTCGCGGGCGTGGTGAAGATGGCCGACGCGGTCGGCGGCGTCGAGGTCTGCACCAAACAGAACGTCTGGGACCGGCCGCTGCCGGGCGTACCGAGCGGGGGCGGCTCCGGCCTCAAGCTCAAGAAGGGCCCGCAGAAGATTCAGGGCGAGACCGCCCTGCAGTGGCTGCGCACCCGGCACGCCTTCTTCAGCGACCTCGGCCGCGCACAGGCGCAGCACATGTACAT
Source organism: Streptomyces sp. H27-D2 (assembly GCF_035828615.1). Taxonomy (NCBI): domain Bacteria; kingdom Bacillati; phylum Actinomycetota; class Actinomycetes; order Kitasatosporales; family Streptomycetaceae; genus Streptomyces; species Streptomyces sp. H27-D2. Next base: position 15,235 of record NZ_JAYMZR010000057.1, read on the forward strand.
GAACGCGATGATCCGCGAGTTGAAGGCGCAGAACGTCTTCACCGACAGCGGTCGGCTGACCGACCTCGCCGAGGCGGCCACCAAGTCCTTGCAGGTCTCCGAGGAGATCGGCTCGGTGAAGAAGCTCTTCGACGTGGCCATGCAGCTCAAGAGCGTGCCGACCGACCGCATCACGATGAGCACGATGCCGACCGCCGAGGACCCGCAGGACCGCAACCACCTGGTGGCGGACGCCACGGACGCCGACAAGGTGTGGGCGATGCTGCGCGACGACGTCCCCTTCGACGCCAACGGCGAGAAGAAGACGGGCAAGAGCGGTGGGGCCGCCAAGAAGAAGGGGCCCGCCGCGTCGCCGTCCGGCTCGATCGCGGTGAGCGTCGTCAACGGGACCGCCGGGGAGAGCCAGTCGCCGGTGAGCGGCCGCGCCGCCGCGCTCAGCTCCGTACTCGTGAACAAGGGCTTCGGCAAAGCCTCGGCCAACCTCACGCCGCAGCCGGCGGAGAAGACCACCCTCATTTACCCGGACAAGGCCGGCCCGCAGGGCCGCGCCGACGCGCTGGCCGTGGCCAAGGCGCTCAAGCTGCCGACGAGTTCGGTGAAGGGCTCCGACCAGGTCGCTTCGGTCACCCTGGTCATCGGCGCGGACTGGCGCGAGGGCTCGGAGTTCAACAAGCCCACCCCCGACGAGGGCGGCGTCCCGAAGAGCGCGAACTCCCTCAACGGCTCCGACAAGAAGAGCTGCATGGATGTGTACGCGCCCTACCGGTGGTGACGGTGCGACGGGTTCTCTGACGACGATGGCGACGCGCTCGCGCTGAGCCCCACCGTTTCGAACGGAACGTCAAAACGGCCGCTCCCGACCTGACGAAGGTCCGGGAGCGGCCGTTTCGGCGTTCGTTTTCAGCGCTCGGTTCCGGCGCCGGCCGATCGCGCCGGCCGACGGTACGGGAGGGGCTCAGCCGTTGGCCGGCTCCGTGCCGTTGACCGGCTGTGTCACGGCGGGGCGGCGGCTCGCGATGACCTTCTTCGCGAGCGCCCGCGGGCTGGTCAAAAAGCCCCAGCCCCACGACATGTGCATGGTGGCGAGCGCGACCGGGATCTGCAACCGGGCCTTCAGGGGCAGGCCCTCGCCCGCCGGGACCGAGCCCGCCGCGATGGCCGCGAGATAGCCGGCCGGCACGACGAAGGCCCACGGTGTGACCAGCGCGCCCAGCAGTACGCCCGCCGCGATGGCCACGACCGCGGTCGGCGGCGCGAGGTAGCGCAGGTTGATCGAACCGGGGTGGTAGCGGGCGACGACGTGACGCCAACGGCCGTAGTCCTTGTACTGCTTGGCCAGCGCGCGCACGCTCGGGCGCGGCCGGTAGGAGACCAGCAGCTCCGGCGAGAACCAGATCAGCCCGCCCGCCTCGCGGATGCGGAAGTTCAGCTCCCAGTCCTGGGCGCGGACGAACTCCACGTTGTAGCCGCCCTGTTGCTCCAGCGCCTCGCGGCGGAACACCCCCAGGAAGACGGTCTCGGCGGGGGCCGCCTCGCCGCCGGTGTGGAAGGCCGCGTTGCCGACGCCGATCTTCGAGGTCATGGCGGCGGCGACGGCGCGTTCCCAGTCGTTCTCGCCCTCGGCGTGCATGATGCCGCCGACGTTCTGCGCGCCGGTCTCGCCCAGCAGCCGCACCGCGGTCGCGATGTAATTCGGGGAGAGCATCCCGTGGCCGTCCACCCGCACCACCACTGGGTGCCGGGACGCCTCGATCGCCGCGTTGAGCGCGGCGGGCGTACGGCCCGTGGGGTTCGGCACGGTGTGCACTCGGGGATCCTCGCGGACGAGCTCGGCGGCGATCTCCTCGGTCCGGTCCGAGGACGGGCCGATGGCGATCACCACCTCCAGCTCGCCGGCGTACTCCTGCTCCAGGATGTGCCGGACCGAGGAGCGCAGATGCCGCTCCTCGTTCAGTACCGGCATGATCACGGACACGGCGGGGAGCTGCTGCTCAGACATCGCGTTCATTGCGGGTCACGTTACCGCCAATGGCGGACACCGGTGCACGCCGCCCGGGTGGCAGTGGCGGCGCCCGGCGGCGTGGGGCCACATGTCATAGATCGTATGGACTTATGTTGACCGTGGTTCCGCCTCGCGGTTCCGCACCGCGGGTCCCGCGCAGCCCAGCCCGCGCAGCCCAGCCCGCTCAGCCCAGCCCGCGCGCAGCCAGCCCGTCGGAGGTCCGGAGAAATGACCGCATCGGCCCGCTCCCCCCGCTCTCCGGCCCGTCCGACGGCCCGCGGCTCCGCCCCGCACCGGACCGGCGGCCGCAAGCGCCGCTGGGGACTGCGCCTGGCCGGCGCCGCGTCCGTCGGGGTGCTGGCCACCAGCGGCATCGGACACGCGATGGTGACCGGGCTCGACGCCACCATCACCCGCGTCGACCCCTTCCACGGCCTCACCGACCGCCCCAAGGAGTCCGACGGGACGAACTTCCTGCTGGTCGGCACCGACGGCCGGAACCGGATCACCGCGGCGGAGAAGCAGAAGTACAGACTGGGCGGCCAGCCCTGCCACTGCACCGACACGATCATGGTCGTGCACCTGTCGGCGGACCGCGGGCGCGCGAGTGTGATCAGCCTCCCCCGCGACTCCTACGCCGAGATGCCCGCGCACACCGACAGGATCTCGGGCAAGCGGCACGGTCCACACCCGGTCAAGCTCAACGCGGCGTACGCCGAGGGCGGCCCCCAGCTCACGCTGCGCACTGTGGAGCACATGACCCGGATCCACATCGACCACTACCTCGAAGTGGACTTCACCAGCTTCATGAAGACCGTCGACTCGGTCGGCGGGGTCCAGGTCTGCACCGCGTGGCCCCTGAAGGACGCCTACACCGGACTGAACCTGCCGGTCGGCACCAGCAGGCTGGACGGCGGCCAAGCGCTCCAGTACGTACGCTCCCGGCACATCGACGCCGGCTCCGACCTGGGCCGGATGCACCGCCAGCAGCGCTTCCTGGCCGCGCTCATCCACAAGGTGACCAGCTCGGGCGTGCTGCTCAACCCGGTCAAGTTCAACCAGGTCGCCGCCACCCTGCTCGGCTCCGTACGCGCCGACCACGGCTTCGGCAGCGACGAGATGGCCGCCCTGGGCCAGGCCATGCGCGGCTTCTCGGCGGCCTCCTCCGAATTCACCTCGGTGCCGGTCTCGAACATCGACTTCAACGTCCCGGCCGCCGGCTCGACCGTGAAGTGGGACGCGGCCAAGGCCGAGAAGCTGTTCCGGGCCGTCCGCGAGGACCGGCCGCTCGCCGTCCACCGCTCCCCTCACCAGCGTGCGACGGTGGTGGCCGTGGCCCCTGGGGATATCCGGGTCCAGGTCGACAACGGCACCGGCACGGCGGGCCTGGGCGGCAAGGCGGACCGGGCGCTGCGCGCCACCGGCTTCACCACCACCGGCTCCCCCGGCGGCGCGGCGGCAGCCCCGGCCCCCGAAGCTCCGGCCGCGCCCGCCCCCGACGCTTCCCCGGCCGCCGCGCTGCGGCGCACGGTCATCGAGTACGACCCGCGCTGGGACCGCTCCGTGAAGTCGCTGGCCGCCGCGCTGCCGGGCGCCGTGCTGAAGCCGGTGGCGCCGCGGGGCCCGACGATGCGGGTGACGCTGGGCACGGACTACAGGGGCGTACGGCAGGTGCGCGGGGAGGGCACGGGCTCCGGGGACGAGAAGTTCCCGGCGATCACGGGCGACGAGGTGGTCTGCGGGTAGCGCGTCGGCGCGCCGTACGGTGGGCGCTCGACCGCGCGCGCCGTACGGTCAGCGCTCGACCGCGGCAGCTCACCACATCCCGTCGGGCGGGTAATCAACCCATCTGCGCCTTGATGTGCGCGACCACTTCGTCGAACTCCCGCGCCGGCGAGAAGTCCAGATACTCGCAGTCCTCAAGGGCTTCCGGAGCGTGGCCGGGCGCCCAGTAGAAGGCCTGCCCCGCCTCGTAGATCTCGTCCCCGGCCTTCGTGGCCATCTTCAGCCGGCCCTTGAACAGGTAGCCCCAGTGGGGGCACCGACACTCATCGCCGGGCAGGCCCTTGAGGGCCGGCGCCATATTCGTGCCCTTGGGGAATCGGATGAACGCGGCGCTCATGCCGCCGCCGACGTCCTTCACGCGCAGTTCCACCCCACCGCCTTCCATCACGACAGGAGTGTCGTCGCGCGTCGTCGCCGTGCTCTTGTGCGTCGTTGCCGTCATGACTCCTCCATCGCAGGTTTGCTGCATGAACCCGAAGAACCCAGAAAAGTCCGAAACATCGGAAATCTCCGGCTGCCTCCAGTCTCCTCCCGAAGACTGCGGAGCGCGATAGGTCGCCGACGGTGCGGGCGGCCCATCGCGGCCGACGGCACCGGCGCGGAACCGGCCGCCAACGCCGGCCCAAGCGGCCGACCCGGCGCTCACTCCCCCACTCCCCCACTCACTCGTTGATGCCCTCGGCGGCCCGCCGGTCGCGCAGCTCCTTGATGGCCCGGCGGCGCGCCAGCCGGTGCGTTCGCCGGATCTGGGCCTCCTGGTAGCGCCGCTTGTCCCGCTCGCTCTCCGGGATCACCGGCGGCACGGTCCGGGGCTTGCCCTCCTCGTCGACCGCCGCGAAGACCAGATAGGCGCTGCCGACCTGGCTGGCGGGTGTGGACTCGTTCCAGCGCTCGGCCATCACCCGCACGCCGATCTCCATCGAGCTGCGACCGGTCCAGTTGCACTGCGCCCTGACATGCACCAGATCGCCGACGCGGACCGGCTCCAGAAAGACCATCTCGTCCATCGAAGCGGTCACCGCGGGCCCGCCCGAGTGCCGCCCGGCCACCGCGCCCGCGGCGTCGTCCACCAGCTTCATGATCACGCCGCCGTGCACGGTGCCGAGCAGGTTGGTGTCGTGCGCCGTCATGATGTGCGAAAGCGTGGTGCGGGCAGCGGAGGTCGGCTTGCCCGGAAGGGTCGCTTCCGGAGCCTGGGGCTGATCAGTCATGTCATCCACGATATGCGTGGATCTCATACGACTCCGACCGGAGCGCTTTGCATCAGCTCTGCTACAGCCTCGGGCCGATCCGGCATCCGCCCTGTGAGGGGACCGCCCCGACCAGGCAGACTTAAGCCATGAACGATTGGCCTCAGGGCAGGAACAGCGGCGGCAGGGATGCCTACGGACGCGGCAGCGCCGGCGCCGAGCCGCCGCTCCCCCCGCAGATGTCCCCCCGCGCAGCCTCGCCGAACCAGGCCCAGGGCTACGACGGGTACAACGACCATGACAACGGCAACCAGGGCGGCGGCTACAACACCGGCCAGGTCTACGGCGGCGGCGACGCCCAGCAGGGCGGCGACGGCTCGTACGGCCGCGGCGACGGCACCGGCGGCCGGCGTGGCGGCGCGCCCAACTGGGGACGCCGGATCAAGATCGGCGCGATCACGCTGGTCATCGTCTTCCTCGCGGTCTCCATCGGCACCTACTTCTGGGCCGACGGCAAGCTGCGCCGCGAGGTGGACCTCAGCAAGGTCGAGGACCGTCCGGGCGCCGGCGAGGGCACGAACTACCTGATCGTGGGCTCCGACAGCCGCGAGGGCATGTCCGACGAGCAGAAGAAGGACCTGCACACGGGCTCCGCCGAGGGCAAGCGCACCGACTCGATGATGATCCTGCACACCGGTGACAACGGGACCACCATGGTCAGCCTGCCCCGCGACTCCTACGTCACCATCCCGGCCTTCCACGGCTCGGAGTCCGGCAAGGCGTTCCCCGCCACCCAGAACAAGCTCAACGCGGCCTACGCGATGGACGGCGCCCCGCTGCTGGTCCGCACCGTCGAGTACAACACCGGCCTGAAGATCGACCACTACGCGGAGATCGGCTTCGGCGGCTTCGCGAAGATCGTCGACGCGGTCGGCGGCGTCGATCTGTACATCCCCAAGGACGTCAAGGACAAGAACTCCGGCGCGGACTTCAAAAAGGGCAACCAGACCCTGGACGGCAAACAGGCCCTCGCCTTCGTCCGCAACCGCTACGCCGAGGCCGCGGGCGACCTGGGCCGCACCAAGAACCAGCAGAAGTTCCTCTCCGCGCTGGCCTCCCAGACCGCGACCCCCTCAACCGTCCTGAACCCCTTCAAGCTCTACCCGACGATGGGCGCGGGCCTGGACACGCTGATCGTCGACGACGACACCAGCCTGTGGAACGTCGCCTCGATGTTCTGGGCGATGAAGGGCGTCACGGGCGGCGACGGCAAGCAGATGAACATGCCGATCAACGGGAACGTCGGCACTGGACTCAAGTGGGACATGCCGAAGGTCAAGCAGCTGATGTCGGAGCTGAAGAACGACGAGAAGGTCACGGTCGACTGATCGGCCGGCGACGCGGGCGCGGCCACGGACGTGAGCAGGAAGGGCCCCTGCCGGTGCACTCCAAGTGCACCGGCAGGGGCCTTGCGCGCGCGAGCCGGACTCGCGGGCTGAACTCCGTTGCCACCTGCGCTGGACTTGGTGGCGCCATCGAGGACGCGCTTCGGACGCCTGGTCCGGTCAGCCCATCGGTTCCATCGGGGCGCCGGAGTGTTCCAGCCCCGGCAGCAGCCAGGGCTGGAATGGCGCCAGGGCGGCGAGGACGACGAACGCGAGGCCGACTGCCGTCGAGAGGCGGGGGCCCCAGCGCCAGAGTTTCTCGGCGAAGATCACCGCTGCCAGGGCGGCCATCGCCGCGATGTTCATGACGCCGAGCGGGATGAGAACCAGCATGAGGCCCCAGCAGCAGCCGACGCAGAAGAGGCCGTGGTGGGCACCGACGCGGAGGTCGCGGGCCCAGGGCCGGAAGCTCGCGTAGCGCAGGAGCTGACCCATGGGGCTGCGGCAGTGGCGCAGGCAGATGTGCTTGAGGGGGCCGAATTGGTAGAGCCCGGCGAGCAGGAACGCGCCGGCGCCGATCCAGCGCGCAGCGCCGGTGTGGTCGTCCACCAGGCGACCGGTCGCCGTCAGCGCCGCGTACACGAGGAGCCCGAAAGCCGTCCAGGCGACCAGGTAGCCGCCGGTGAACTGGGCGATCCGGCCGGCTCGGGCCGCGCCAGTGGACTGGCGGCTGATACCGCGTACCCAGGTGATGGCCACCGGTGCGACGGACGGCAGCATCATGGCGATCATCATGACCAGCCAGAGCGGCAGGAAGATCGGCAGGCTCATGCCCATCGTGCCCGGTTCGACGCCCATGTCCCGGGCCTGCCCGATCGTCAGGAGCCATGCGAGAAGGGCGATCAGCGCCATGAGGCACCAGGCGATGACCAGGGCGCGCGCCGGGAGCAGGTTGCCGGGGCGCAGCGGGGACGAGGGGGTGATCCGCTGGTGTCGCATGATGTCGGCACCTCCCGCTTCAGGACAGCACAGGGAGGCGTGATCCGCCTGGCATCCGTGTGGCGGAGGGTGCACGATGGATGTGAAGGCCCGTGCGACCGGGCGCTTCCTCGTGGCCGCAGAACCCATTTCCCGGCTGCCCGTCCGGGCGCTGGGCCGTGAGGAGGTGCGGTGATGTCCGAGACGACGACGGCGGTCATTCCGAAGTGGCACGTCACCGGGGATTGGTTCGACACCTGCAAGTGCAATGTGCCGTGCCCATGCTCTTTCGCCCAGCTGCCCACATTCGGCGATTGCGACGGCGTCCTCGCCTGGCACATACGCGAGGGTGCCTACGGTGACGTACAACTGGACGGCCTCAACGTCCTGATGCTCGGTTCCTTCGTCGGCAACGTGTGGGCCGAGCACTCCGACTCGTACGCGGCGGTCTTCCTCGACGAACGCGCCGACGACACCCAGCGCGGGGCCCTGCAGATGATCTTCAGTGGTGAGGCCGGCAGCTGGCCCGCCGAGATGACCGCGATGATGGGCGCGGAGATGCGGGGCATGGAGTTCGCCCCGATCGAGATCGAGGTCGACGACGACCTCGCGTCCTGGTCGGCCAGGATTCCGGGCCGCGTCGAGGCGAGGGCCGAGGCCCTCACCGGGCCGACGACACCGGAGGGCGCACGCGTCCAGTCGAGCAACCTCCCGGGTTCCGAAACGGGGCCGGGCCAGGTCGCCACGTGGGGCCGGGCGACCGCCGACCAGGCCGACGCCTTCGGGTTCCAGTGGAGCCGGGAAGGCCAGTCGAGCAAGCACATCACCTTCGACTGGGCGGGCGGCACGGTCTGAGGTCCGGTCACACGGGCGGTCGGTGCGGGAGCGGAGGATCGCCCGCGCGGGCCGCCGCTCCTTTGGAACCCTTCGCGTACCGGGGCGGGCACTCATTGATGTCGCTGATCCGGTCGCGAGGAGTTTTTCATTTCGACACGACTGAGCAGCCGAACCCTCTCGCGGGTGTTCCCGACTTCTGGCTTTTCGATTCGGAGGCCACAGCGGTTCTCAACTGCGACGACGGCCGTGCTCCAAAGCGCCCCATCCGCCCTCTTGACGGAGCTGATCCCGCAGGGTGAGGGTCGTGCAACCAAGCGCAAAGCGCGCGGCAACGGAGGTTGTCATGGCACTACGGTTCGTCGGGAAAGATCCTGAGTCAGGAGATCACGGCTCTCCGGCCGTGTGGGTCGATGAGGAAACGAAGGATCTCCTCATCCAGGGGTGGAAGGCGGATGAGCGGACGGAGAGCGAAAGCTCGAAGGATGTTCCGGTCCCCGACCACGAAGCAGTGATCCGGGTACCGAAGCGGATGATCCCGCTGCTCAGGGAGGCGCTTGATGTCGCAGAGCTTGACTAGCTTTGCTGACCTTCTCCAGGCGGCTGAGAGGTCAGCCGTCCATCTGGAGATGCGCGACGCGTATGGCGTGGAGAACGAGAGCGAAGAGTTCGCGGCGTGGAGGAAAGGCCACCGGCTTGACCCCAGCGACCGTGCGACGTGGTGGCGGCCTTGGCTCGACCTCGTACAGGAGGTCACGAGTAAGGGAGTGGTCATGCGCCGCGCCCGAATCGTCTCGGAGCCTGTGAACGACTACATCCGCTTTGAGCACTCCGGGACATTCACCAACGTTGCGGCGGGCGAGCAGATTCGCTGGCTGCCCCGGCGTTACGCGTCAGAACTGGCTCTGCCCGGCAACGACTTCTGGCTGTTCGACGGCCGGTTGGTGCAATTCAATGTCTTCGATGGGGACGGCCGGTGGGTCCACACCGACCAGACTGAAGAACCTGCGGTCGCGCGGCTCTGCGCCTCGGCGTTCGAAGCAGTGTGGGAGCGCGCCATCCCGCACGAGAAGTACAGCGTCTGACACTGGCCGGCCGGTTCATGCCCTCATCCTCGTCCCCGCTCTCCAGCGCCCAGGCCGCGCGCGCCGCCGTGGCAATCCGCCTGCAGGGCATCATGAAGGACGCCGGGCTCACGGGGCACGAACTGGCCGCGCGGTGCGGCTGGCACAAGTCGAAGTCGTCCCGGATCGCTCGGGGCAGGACGCCGCCGTCCGATACCGACATCCGCGCATGGTGCGCAGCCTGTGGCGCCGAGGACCAGATCGCGGACCTGGTCGCGGCCTCCCGCAACGCTGAGTCCATGTACGTCGAGTGGAAGCAGATCCACCGCGACGGGATGCGCCGCATTCACGAACAGACGGTGCCGCTGTATCAACGGACTCGGCACTTCCGCGTCTACGCCTCCAACCTCGTCCCCGGCATGCTCCAGACCGCTGAGTACGCGACGGGCCTGCTGCGCTCGATCACCGACTTCCAAGGCACCCCGGACGACGTAACGGATGCCGTACGGGCTCGGCTTGATCGCTCCCGCGTCGTGCGGGAGGGCAATCACCGCTTCGCGCTGCTGCTCGAAGAGGCGGTTCTGCGCTACCGGGTCAGTGATGACGCGGCGATGGCGGGCCAACTCGGATATCTGCTCGCGGTGATGGCACAGCCGAACGTCTCCCTCGGAGTGATCCCGTTCGGGGCCCGCCGCACGGTCTGGCCGCTGGAGGCGTTCTACGCCTTCGATGACGCTCAGGTTGCCGTGGAGACCCTCACGGCTGAAATCAACGTGACCGCTCCTGGCGAGATCCGTACCTACCTCCGCGCTTTCGTGGACCTCTCGAAGATCGCGGTGCATGGCTCCGAAGCCCGCGCCCTGATCACGAAGGCGATCGACTCTCTCGGGTGAATCCGTGCAACCGGATGCAACAACGTAGACCGACAACTCCCCCGCTCCATAACCTCCGTGGCATGACGGACGACGAATCCCCACGAAGGCTGAGGCTGATCGGCAGTGCGCGTCTGGACGGCGAAAAGGTCGCCGTCTCAGCCATGGTTTTCAAAGGCCCCGTGCACATCGCCACGGAAGAAGTGTTTCTGAGCATCGACGACGCTTCGGTCCTGCAAGCGCAGCTCGCGCGGGCCCTCGACAACCGCGCGTTCCCCGGCCTGGATCAGCGGCAGCGGGAGAAGGCCCGGATGCGCTACTGCATCTGACCCGTCACGTCGTCACCCCGTCACGTTGTGTCCGTCATGAACCAGAAAGCGAGGCAATCATGGGTAAGAAGGGCGGAGGCCACTCCGGCAAGCCCGACACGTCCGACAGTGACGGCCACCGAGACCGGCCGCCGGGTCCGACCAAGCCGTACGAGCCCCCGAAGCCCCCGAAGAAGTGAGGCCGGATGACGACGCACCAACGGCTCGTCCACGCTCTGGAGAGCAAGGGACTGCTGCCCCCCGAGTGGCGTGCTGCCGTGGCATCGGTGGACCGCGCCCTGTTCGTTCCCCAGGTGTTCGAGGGGGGTGACTTCGCCGCAGACGCCGAGAGCTGGTTGCGGGCCGTCTACGCGGACGCGCCCGTCGTGACCCAGGTCAACGGTGGGGAGCCCACCCCCGACGGTGAGTTCCGCCGCTTCACGTCGTCCTCGTCCATGCCGTCGATCATGCTCGAAATGCTCAGCCTGCTCGATGTGCGCGAAGGCCACCGGGTGCTGGAAATCGGCACCGGCACCGGCTACAACGCCGCCTGGCTGTCCCACCGGCTGGGCGAGCGCAACGTGACCAGCGTGGAGGTTGACGAGGCGGTCCTGAACACCGCCGTGGAGAACCTGAAGAGGGCCGGGTTTCACCCAACAACCGTCCTCGGGAACGGCCGCGACGGGCATCGCCCAGGCGCGCCGTACGACCGCGTCGTCTGCACATGCACCATGCGGGACGTGCCGAAGGCGTGGTGGGAACAGTGCCCCGACGGCCGGATCGTCACCCCGTGGGGCAGCAGCTTCTTCAGCGGCTCGTACGCCACGCTGGATGTGACGGGCGGGACGGCACAGGGGACGTTCTCCGGATACCCGGCCTTCATGTGGGACCGCACGCAGCCGGCCGGGCCTGGCCGCATCGGGGACGTCCACCACGGTGAGGCGGGACAGAAAAGCACAACCGACATCGCGCCGCAGAACGTCATCCAGGATGATCCGGCGTTCTTCACCAGCCTGAGCCTCACCGATGTCCGGTACCGGTGGTGCGAGGCGGACGATGGCAGCGGGGAGGCCACGCTGTGGTTCCTCGCCGACGACAGGCGGTCGTGGGCGACCGTGGAGTACGTCCCCGACAGGGAATCGTACGAGGTGGAGCAGTACGGCCCGCGTGCGCTGTGGGACGAAGTGCGCGTGGCGTTCCTGCGGTGGCACGGCCTCGGGAAGCCCGGCCGGTCCCGATTCGGGCTGTCGGTCGATGGGGACGGACAGCGGGTGCGGCTGGACGACCGTTCCGTACGGCCTGGGGGCTGACGGCGTCAGGGGCACCCCGGAGGATGCCCCTGACCTGCGCTTACAGCCGAAAAGGCAGGCTACGGAAGGTTCCGCGCCATCACGATCCGCTGCACCTGATTCGTACCCTCGTAAATCTGCGTGATTTTCGCATCACGCATCATCCGCTCGACCGGATAGTCCCGCGTATAGCCATACCCCCCGAGCAGCTGCACCGCGTCCGTGGTGATCTCCATCGCCGCGTCCGAGGCGTAACACTTGGCCGCCGCGCCGAAGAAGGTCAGGTCCTCGTGCGCGCCTCCGCCGCTGACGCGCTCCGACTTGGCGGCGGCCGCGTAGGTGAGCTGGCGGGCCGCTTCGAGCTTCATCGCCATGTCGGCCAGCATGAACTGGACGCCCTGGAAGTCGCCGATCGGCTTGCCGAACTGCTTGCGCTCCTGGACGTAGCCCTTGGCGTAGTCGAGTGCGCCCTGCGCGATGCCCAGTGCCTGCGCCGCGATGGTGATGCGGGTGTGGTCGAGGGTCTTCATCGCGGTGGCGAAGCCGGTGCCCTCCGCGCCGATGATGCGGTCGGCGGGGATGCGGACGTTGTCGAGGTAGACCTCGCGGGTCGGCGAGCCCTTGATGCCGAGCTTGCGCTCGGGGGCGCCGAAGGAGACGCCCTCGTCGGACTTCTCGACGACGAACGCGGAGATGCCCTTGGAGCGCTTGTCCGGGTCGGTCACGGCCATGACCGTGTAGTACTCGCTGACGCCGGCGTTGGTGATCCAGCGCTTCACGCCGTTGAGCACCCAGAAGTCGCCGTCGCGGACGGCCCTGGTCTTCATGCCCGCCGCGTCGGAGCCCGCGTCCGGCTCGGAGAGGGCGTAGGAGAACATGCCCTCGCCCTTGGCCAGCGGGGTGAGGTACTTCCGCTTCAGCTCCTCGGAGCCGGAGAGGATGACCGGGAGCGAGCCCAGCTTGTTGACCGCCGGGATGAGCGAGGAGGACGCGCAGACCCGGGCGACCTCCTCGATGACGATGACGGTCGCGAGGGCGTCCGCGCCCGCGCCGCCGTAGTTCTCAGGTACGTGCACCGCGTGCAGGTCGGAGGTGCGCAGGGCATCCAGCGCCTCCTGCGGGAAGCGGCCCTCCTCGTCCACCTCGGCGGCGAACGGCGCGATCTTCGACTCGGCGAGCGAGCGCACCGAGTCCCGGAGCATGTCGTGCTCCTCCGCCGGCCGGTACAGGTCGAAATCAGCGGCTCCCGCCAAGGTTTCTCACTCCCTCGATGCTAACTACCGTTAAGTAACCTAATTCTAGGGGCCGGACCCCTGGCAGGGATACGTGAGCTTGCCGACAGCCCCGGCGCCGCAGCACCGCGCCCCCGGGAGCGCCCGGACCCCGCCCCGGCGCCCGCGACTATGCTCGGGCAGCGCAGTCAAGCCTCACTCGTCCCATGGAGTACCGAATGGCACCGAAGATCACCGTGATCGGCACCGGCTACCTCGGCGCCACCCACGCCGCGGCCATGGCCGAACTCGGCTTCGAGGTGCTGGGGCTGGACATCGTCCCGGAGAAGATCGAGATGCTGTCGGCGGGCAAGGTGCCGATGTACGAACCGGGCCTGGAGGAGCTGCTGCGGCAGCACGTCGCGGGCATCGAGGGCTCCAGCGGGCGGCTGCGCTTCACCACCTCCTGGGCGGAGGTCGGCGCGTTCGGCGACGTCCACTTCGTCTGCGTGAACACCCCGCAGAAGCAGGGCGAGTACGCGTGCGACATGAGCTACGTGGACAGCGCCTTCGAGTCGCTCGCCCCGCACCTGACGCGCCCCGCGCTGGTCGTCGGCAAGTCGACCGTGCCGGTCGGCAGCGCCGTCCGGCTGGCCGCCCTGCTCGCGGAGCTGGCCCCGGCCGGCGCGGACGCCGAGCTGGCCTGGAACCCCGAGTTCCTGCGCGAGGGCTTCGCCGTCCAGGACACCCTGCACCCGGACCGGCTCGTCGTCGGCGTCAACAGCGAGCGCGCCGAGAGCCGGCTGCGCGAGGTCTACGCGACGCCGATCGCCGAGGGCTCGCCGTTCGTCGTCACCGACTTCCCGACCGCCGAACTGGTCAAGACCGCCGCCAACTCCTTCCTCGCGACGAAGATCTCCTTCATCAACGCGATGGCCGAGGTCTGCGAGGCGGCCGACGGCGACGTGGTCAAGCTCGCCGAGGCGATCGGCCACGACGAGCGGATCGGCAAGAAGTTCCTGCGCGCCGGCATCGGCTTCGGCGGCGGCTGCCTGCCCAAGGACATCCGCGCCTTCATGGCGCGGGCCGGCGAGCTGGGCGCCGACCAGGCGCTGACCTTCCTGCGCGAGGTCGACTCGATCAACATGCGCCGCCGCGGCCACATGGTCGAGCTGACCCGCGAGGCGCTGGGCGGCAGCGGCTTCCTCGGCAAGCGCGTCGCGGTGCTCGGCGCGACCTTCAAGCCGGACTCCGACGACGTACGGGACTCCCCGGCGCTCAACGTCGCCGGGCAGATCCACCTCCAGGGCGGCCAGGTCACCGTCTACGACCCCAAGGGCATGGACAACGCCCGCAAGATCTTCCCGACCCTGGCCTACGCCCCCACCGCCCTCGACGCGGCCCGCGGCGCGGACGTCGTACTGCACCTCACCGAGTGGCGCGAGTTCCGCGAGCTGGACCCGGCCGCCCTCGCCGAGGTCGTCGCACGGCCGCACATCCTGGACGGACGCAACGCGCTCGACCCGGAGCTGTGGCGCAAGGCGGGCTGGACGTACCGGGCGCTGGGACGTCCGCGGGCGTAGCCGCGCCTCACGCTTCGCGTGGCGGGACCGGGACCGGGGCCGGGGCTGGGGTACGGGGTAGCTTCGCGGCGGCGGCAGAGGTACGGCACGAGCTCGCGCGGCTGGGGCTCAGTGCGGGGCGGTACGGCGGGGGCTTCGGCCCGAGCGCGCCGCGCCGCCGCACGTCAGTCCCCCTTCGGCCGCGCCCGGTTCGCGCGATACGCCCGCATCTTCGCGCGGCTGCCGCAGACCGCCATCGAGCACCAGCGGCCGCGCCCGGCCGGGCTACGGTCGTAGTACACCCAGTGGCAGTCCTCGGCCTCGCACGCCTTGAGCCGCGCCCAGCTTCCGTCCGCGACCGCGGCGGCGATCCCCGCCGCGATACGGGCCGTGAGCGCGGCGGCGGCGTCGGCGGGGCCGGCTGCGGCTGACCCAGGGGCGGCCGGTCCGGGGGCGGCCGGTCTGGGGGCGGGCCGCAGCGCCGCGCCGCCCGTCGCGTCTATCGTGAGGACCAACGGGGCCCGGCCCAGCAGCCGTTCCAGCGCGGCGGCCGACGCGGGCGGCAGGTCCCGGCCGGTGTGCGCGAGGCAGACGTCGCGCAGGGCCTCCCGCAGCTCGACGACGGGGGCGACGTCGGCGTCGCCCAGGCCGAGCCCGGCCAGGCCCCGCTCGCGCGCGAAGGCGGCGAGGCCGCCGGGGAGCGTGAGTTCGTCCCGCCCGGACTCGGTGTCGAGGGTGTTCGCGAGGTCTTGCAGCAGAGCGAGACCTCTGGGCGCGGGCGCCCTGCCGCCCGGCGCGGATGCCTCGTCTGCTGGGTGATTCACCCTTGCGACGTTACCTCCGGTGCGGCAGCATGGGGTAACGGTTACCGGCTGGAGCTATTTACTGGTAACACCAACGTGGGAGGAATCATGTCCATCGCCAAACTGGGCGCCGTCGTACTCGACTGTCCCGACCCGCGGGCGCTCGCGGAGTTCTACGCCGCCGTGCTCGGCGGCCGGATCGAGCCGGGCGGCGAGGACTGGGTAGACCTCGTCAGCGACGGGGGCACGACGCTCGCCTTCCAGGAGGCCCCCGGCTTCGTACCGCCGAACTGGCCGGAGCCGGACGGCTCGCAGCAGTTCCACCTCGACCTGACCGTGGAGGACCTGAACGCGGCGCACGAGAAGGTCCTGACGCTCGGCGCCACCCTCCTCGACGAGGGCGAGCCCGACCGCACCTGGCGGGTCTTCAACGACCCTGCGGGGCACCCTTTCTGCCTCTGCGCCAGCTGAGCCGCGCTCGGAGTTGTTCACGGGAAGGCCCCGGCCGTCCGCCACGGATTGGGCGGACGGCCGCGGCCTTGGCGGTCCTCAGCGGTTCAGGTGCCGGTACGCGTCCAGCACCCGCAACCCGGGCATGATGACTGGAGACATGCGTGGGGAGACAGCAGCACAGATGATCCGACGGCTACGCGAAGGCAAGGGCTGGAGCCAGGCGAAGCTGGCCCGCGAGATGTGCCGTGCCGCCGGGGTCGTTCTCGACACCATCGGCCGCCAAGAGATCTACCGGTACGAGAAGGGCATCCGTACGCCCCGTGAGTGGCTGCCGTTCATCGCTGCCGCCCTGGGCGTACCCGTGGCCGAGCTGGAGCTGGCGGCAGCCGCCAAAGCCGCCGAGACGGCCCCAGCCACGGTCGCCGACTTCCTGCCCGAAGGCGACCCGCTCGCCCCCCTCGCGGTTCGGCAGGGGCGAAGGATCGGCGTGGGCGCGGTGGCCGATCTTCAGCGGCGGATACACGCGCTCAGGCTGGCCGACGACGTGATTGCGGGGGGCGACTTGCTGCGCCCCGCTCTCCGTGAACTCCGGTCAGCGGTAAGGGTGTACAGGGAAAGCAGCCATACGGAAGCAATCGGCCGAACACTGCTGCAAGCCATCGGAGAGTTGGCGCAGATCGTCGGCTGGATCGCCAGCGACGCCGGACGACACGACGAAGCCGACCGGATCTACCGACTTGGCCTATCGGCAGCGCACACGGCAGCGGACGCGACACTGGCGGGCAACATCTTGGGCTCACTGGCATACCAGCGGACGAACACAGGTGACGTGTCGGAAGGGCTCGCCATGGCCTGCGCAGCGCTGGAGAACACCAACGGTGAAGCCCCGCCACGAGCACGTGCGTTGTATCTCGACCGGGCCGCGTGGCCAGGCGGCCACACGGTCCGCGCTCAGCGCGCTCTCGCGGGGCGGCCTCCTGCGACGGGTCCGCGAAACCGTCGACGCCGACCGCTCCCAGTGGGTCACCCGCTCGTACTTCACCCGCATCGCCCGCGACGACGCCTGGTGGGCACGCTTCCTCGCCGACGACGTCCCGGACACCGACCCACTACCGGAACCAACTGCCCGCTCGCAGCCGGAGGTTCACTCGGACGAGCAGCCGCCTCCGGAGTGGGAGCGGGAGCCGGTGCCGCAGGACGATCCGGAGCCGGGCCCGGAGAACGACCCGGAGCCGGGCCCGGAGGAGGAGCGGGAGCCGGGCCCGGAGGGGGAGCCGGAACCCGTCCCGGAGGACGAGCCGGAGGCGGGGCGGGCCCCGCAACCCGAGGCACGCCCCGCCCCCGAGCCGGTCCCACAGAACGAGCGGGACAACCTCAACGCCCAGGTCTGTGCGCAGGACACGAAACCATCCGAGCGAAGGAGTGAGCGCAGCGACAGCCCAAGCGGTCACCCCCCAGGAGCGAGCACCTGCACGACACGCTCTGTGTCGACCAGATCAGCGAGGACGTCGTGCGCTCCCGTTGCCCGGAGGTCGTCGCGGCTGCTACGGCCCGTGGCCACCGCCACCACCCGCACACCAGCCTTCAGCCCCGCGCGCACGTCCGCTGGCGTATCGCCAACGAGGACGGCACCCTCACGCTGCCGGCCCGCCCGTTGCAGAGCGATGGCTACGAGATCAGGACGCTCCTCCTTCGGGCTGCCACCCGCATCGTGGGCGCACCGAGCCCCCGCACCGAACCCCGCGCCGGCTCCGTCCGCTCCCGGTGAGCGGGTCGCGCGCGTGGCAGCAGCCGCGCTCACCGTCGTCACGTGGTGACCGCCTCAGCCGTCCAGCTGCTCAATCGTCGCATTCGACGGCCCCCGCAACCGCCGCAAGCCCCTCGCCGCGTCCTCGCCCGCGCGCAGCACCCGTACCGCGTTCTGCCACGTCAGCTTCGCCAGGTCCGCGTCCGACCAGCGGCGGCGCAGCAGTTCCGCGACGAGGTTCGGGTAGCCCGCGACGTCGGCGAGGTCGGACGGGGTGAAGGCGGTGCCGTCGTAGTCGCCGCCGATGCCGAGGTGGTCGATGCCCGCGACCTCGCGCATGTGGTCGAGGTGGTCGGCGACCGTGGCGGCGGTGGCGGCGGGGCGGGGGTGGTCCGCCTCGTACGCCCGCTGGACCTTCATGCCGGCGGCCGTGGTGTCGAGGTGGTGCAGGCCCTGGGCGCGCATGTTCTCGTCCGCGCGCTGGGTCCACTCGATGGCGGCGGGGAGGATGAATTTCGGTACGAAGGTGGCCATCGCGACGCCGCCGTTGGCCGGGAGCAGGGCGAGGACGTCGTCCGGGATGTTGCGGACGTGGTCGCAGACGGCCCGGCAGGAGGAGTGCGAGAAGATGACCGGCGCTTCGGTGACGCGGAGCGCGGCGCGCATCGTGTCGGCGGAGACGTGGGAGAGGTCGGCGAGCATGCCGACGCGGTTCATCTCGCGGACGACTTCCTCGCCGAAGGCGGTGAGGCCGCCGACGCGCGGCTCGTCCGTCGCGGAGTCGGCCCAGGCGATGTTGTCGTTGTGGGTCAGCGTCATGTAGCGCACGCCCAGCTCGTGGAACGCCCGCAGGGTGGCCAGCGAGTTGTTGATGCTGTGGCCGCCCTCGGCGCCCATCAGCGAGGCGATGCGGCCCTCGGCGCGCGCCGTCTCCATGTCGTCGGCGGTGAGCGCGCGGCGCAGGTCGGAGGGGTAGCGGTCGATCAACTGGCCTACGACGTCGATCTGTTCGAGGCAGGCGCTGACCGCGTCGTCCCCGGTCAGGTCGGTGCGGACGTACACCGACCAGAACTGCGCGCCGACGCCGCCGGCGCGCAGCCGGGGGATGTCCGTGTGCAGGTGGGCGCTCTGGTCGGCGGCGATGTCGCGCTGGTCGATGTCGTAGCGGACCTGCTCGCGCAGCGCCCAGGGGAGGTCGTTGTGGCCGTCGACCACGGGGTGGGCGGCCAGGAGTTCGTGAGCCTTCGCCAGCAGGCCCGCCTCGTCGGTCACGTCGGTCACGTCGGTCACGTCGGTCACATCAGTCACGTCGGGCGCGAACGCGTCGCTCATGGCCGTCACTTTCCGAATCCGAAGCCGTCTTCGGCGCTCTGGACCTTGGCTCGCAGGCGCTTGCCCTTCTCGGTGGCCTGCTCGTTCAGCTCGCCCTGGAAGCTCCGCATCCGCTCCAGCAGCGCGGGGTCGTGCGCGGCGAGCATCCGGACCGCGAGCAGGCCCGCGTTGCGCGCGCCCGCGATCGAGACGGTGGCGACCGGGACTCCGGCGGGCATCTGGACGATGGAGAGCAGCGAGTCCATGCCGTCGAGGTACTTCAGCGGGACGGGCACGCCGATGACCGGCAGCGGGGTGAGCGAGGCGAGCATGCCGGGCAGGTGGGCCGCGCCGCCCGCGCCCGCGATGAGCGACTTGAGGCCGCGGCCGGCCGCCTGCTCGCCGTAGGCGATCATCTCGCGCGGCATCCGGTGCGCGGACAGGACGTCCACCTCGTACGGCACCTCGAACTCGTCGAGCGCCTTGGCGGCGGCTTCCATCACCGGCCAGTCGGAGTCCGAGCCCATCACGATGCCGACGACAGGGGAGCTCTTCATTCGGTGATCGTCCCTCGCAGGTAGCCGGCGGCGTGCCGGGCGCGCTCGCGCACGTCGGCCAGGTCGTCGCCGTACGTGTTGACGTGGCCGACCTTGCGGCCGGGCTTCACGTCCTTGCCGTACATGTGGATCTTGAGGCCGGGGTCGCGGGCCATGCAGTGCAGATACGCCGCGTACATGTCGGGGAAGTCGCCGCCGAGCACGTTGGCCATCACGGTCCAGCGGGCGCGCGGGCGCGGGTCGCCGAGCGGGAGGTCGAGGACGGCCCGTACGTGGTTGGCGAACTGCGAGGTGATCGCGCCGTCCTGGGTCCAGTGGCCGGAGTTGTGCGGGCGCATCGCGAGTTCGTTGACCAGGATGCGGCCGTCCGCGGTCTCGAACAGCTCGACCGCGAGGTGGCCGACGACGCCGAGTTCCTTGGCGATGGTCAGCGCGAGCTGCTGGGCCTGGACGGACAGCTCGGCGGACAGGCCGGGCGCGGGCGCGATGACCGTGTCGCACACGCCGTCGACCTGGATCGACTCCACGACGGGGTAGGCGACGGCCTGGCCGTGCGGGGACCGTACGACGTTGGCGGCCAGCTCGCGGGTGAAGGCGACCTTCTCCTCGGCGAGGACCGGCACGCCGGCCCGGAACGGCTCGGCGGCCTCCTCGGCGGACCGGACGATCCACACGCCCTTGCCGTCGTAGCCGCCGACGACGGTCTTGAGGACGACGGGGAAGCCCTCACCCGCCGCCGACTCCTCCTCCGCGAAGCGCACGACGTCGGCCGGGTCCGCGACGATCCGGTGCCGTGGGCACGGCACCCCGATCTCGCGGAGCCTGGCCCGCATCACACCCTTGTCATGGGCGTGGATCAACGCCTCGGGCCCCGGGCGGACGACGACGCCGTCGGCCTCCAGCGCGCGCAGATGCTCCGTCGGGACATGCTCGTGATCAAAAGTGATCACGTCGCACCCCTGGGCGAACGCGCGCAGCGTGGCCAGATCGCGATAGTCGCCGACGACGACATCGCTCACCACCTGGGCCGCGGAGTCCTGCGGGGTGTCACTGAGAAGCTTGAACTTGATGCCGAGGGGGATGCCCGCCTCGTGGGTCATTCGGGCGAGCTGACCGCCACCGACCATGCCGACTACCGGGAACGTCACGTTCCCCAGGGTATCGGCCCTGGTGCGCGACCCGTCCCACGGTCCGCTCCGGCCCCTCGCGGGGCCCGTCCGGCCGGGCCCCCGTTGGGTTCCGTTGGTCGGGCGGCAACCTCCCGGGGCGCGCGGGCGTCCTCCTGGTTAGCATGAAACGAAGGACCGATGTTGACCTGCTGCCCTTACCGCCGAGCCATGGAGCCTGACGATCACTATGAGTGAAGGGCAGACAGTACGGCTGCGGCTCCGCCGGCTGGGCAGAGAGGTCGCCAAGTTCGGGACCGTGGGGGCCTTCGGTTTTGTGGTCAACACGGTGGCCTTCAACATCTGCACGCATGTGCTGGACCTCGCGGTGGTCCGCTCCGGCGTGATCGCCACCGCGCTCGCGATCTGCACCAATTACATCGGCAACAGCTACTGGACCTACCGGGACAGCGACAAGAGCGGGCGCAGCCGTGAGCTGACGCTGTTCCTGCTGTTCAGCGGCATCGGCATGGTGATCGAGAACGGCATTCTGGCGCTCTCGCACTACGGTTTCGGCTTCGATTCGACCCTCGCCGACAACATCGCGAAGAACGTCATCGGCCTCGGCATCGGCACCGTCTTCCGCTTCTGGTCCTTCCGCAGCTGGGTCTTCCGCGCGCTGCCCGCCCGCGACGCGGTGGAGACGGCCGAATCGTTCCTGGACGGCCCGCGGCCCGGGGCGGATGTCACGAAGTAGGGCCGGGGTCGGCAGCCCGTGGCCAGGGTCGCAGCCCGTAGCCGGGGGCCCGAAGAGCGCCGGGCGAGCCGCCGGACCACGGTCAGTGAGCAGCGGTGGGCGTCCGCTCAGCGATCATCAGCGCGCGTCAGTGCGCGTAGCGCCCATCAGCGCCCGTCAGTGCCCGTTCTTCTCCAGATCCACGCTATCCGCCTCGCGGCTGAGGAAGAGCGCGAAGAGCGCCGGGTAGGGCTGGAGCAGCTCCAGCCGGCCGCCGTCCGCCTCCGCCAGGTCGCGGGCGACGGCGAGGCCGAGGCCGGTGGAGTTGCGGCCGCTGACCGTCCGCTCGAAGACCCGCGCGCCGAGGTCGAGGGGGACGCCGGGGCCCTCGTCGGTGACCTCGACCACGGCCTGGTTGCCGGTGACGCGGGTGCGCAGGGCGACCGTGCCGTCGCCGTGCATCAGCGAGTTCTCGATGAGCGTCGCGAGCACCTGGGCGACCGCGCCGGGTGTGCCGACGGCCCGTAGCCCCTTCTTGCCGGAGCGGACGATGGCGCGGCCCTCGCTGCGGTAGGCCGGACGCCACTCCTCGATCTGCTGCTTGACGACCTCGTCGAGGTCGAAGGCCACCGCGGAGCCGGTGTGCGGGTCGCGCGAATTGGTCAGCAGCCGCTGGACGACGTCGGTGAGCCGCTCGACCTGGGTGAGGGCGATCGTCGCCTCTTCCTTGACCGTGTCCGGGTCGTCGGTGAGCGTGATCTCCTCCAGCCGCATGGAGAGCGCGGTGAGCGGCGTACGGAGCTGGTGCGAGGCGTCGGCGGCGAGCCGGCGCTCGGCGGTGAGCATCCGGGCGATCCGCTCGGCGCTGCTGTCCAGGACGTCCGCGACCCGGTCCAGTTCCTCGACCCCGTAGCGCTTGTGCCGGGGGCGCGGGTCGCCGGAGCCGAGCCGCTCGGCGGTCTCGGCGAGGTCGGTGAGCGGCGCGGTGAGCCGGTGCGCCTGGCGTACGGCCAGGATGACGGCGGCGGCGACGGCGAGCAGCGCGACCGCGAGGATGATCAGCAGGGTGCGGCCGATCTCCTGGCTGACGGCCTTGCGGGACTGCTTGACGGTCACGACCTCGCCGCGCTCGCCGGTCTCGGAGGCCGTGATGACGCCGCCCTGGGGGCGCTCCCCGATCTCGATCGTCTTGCGGCCCGGCACCTTGATCGTCGCGAACCGGTCCGGGGTGATCTGCTCGCGCAGCACCTCCGGCACCACCCGCTCACCGCCGATCAGCCGGCTGTCGACGATGCTGACCAGCCGGACGGCCTCGGAGTCGAGGCTCTCCTGGGCGCCGGCCTCGATCGTGCGGGTCTCCACGATGACGAGCGAGACGCCGAAGACGGCGATCACGACGAGCACCACGGCGAGGGTGGAATTGATCAGGCGGCGGCGCAATGAAGGGCCTAGCTCTTCTCGAAACGGAAGCCGACACCGCGGACGGTGGCGATGTAGCGCGGGTTGGCGGCGTCGTCGCCCAGCTTCTTGCGGAGCCAGGAGATGTGCATGTCCAGGGTCTTGGTGGAGGACCACCAGGTGGTGTCCCAGACCTCGCGCATCAGCTGGTCACGGGTGACGACCCGGCCCGCGTCCCGCACCAGGACCCGCAGCAAGTCGAACTCCTTGGCGGTCAGTTGCAGCTCCTCCTCGCCCATCCAGGCGCGGTGCGACTCGACGTCGATCCGCACCCCGTGGGTGGCCGGCGGCGGCTGCTGGGCCTCGACCGCGCCGCGGCGCAGCAGGGCCCGCACCCGGGCGAGGAGTTCGGCGAGCCGGAAGGGCTTGGTCACATAGTCGTCGGCGCCCGCGTCCAGGCCGACGACGGTGTCCACCTCGTCGGCCCGTGCGGTGAGCACCAGGATCGGGAAGCCGTGGCCTTCGGTGCGCAAGCGGCGGGCGACTTCGAGGCCGTCCATCCCTGGCAGTCCCAGGTCCAGGACGAGCAGGTCGACGTCGCCCTGGAGACCGGCCTCCAGGGCCTTGGGGCCGTCCTCGCGCACCTCGACCTCGTACCCCTCGCGGCGCAGAGCGCGGGCGAGCGGCTCCGAGATGGATGCGTCATCCTCGGCGAGCAGTACTCGGGTCATGCACCGATGGTAGTCCGCCGAGGTGCCGGCAAGGGCCGTACCAGCGGCTATGGGTGGCGCATGATCAGTTCCGCGCGCCGCTTGTGAGGGTTGTCTCATACCCTTCCAATACCGTCCGGGGTGTGACGTATGGTTACCGGACGTTCGTAGCACCTCCAGGGGATCTTTGGCGCGAATAGCCGCCGAAGGCCCCTTTTCGCTGCCCGGCCGGGACCACCGGGCCCGGCCGGCCGGGCCCAAAGATCCGGGCAGTGGTGCAAGACCTGTCGGCCGGGTCCTGTCCGTCCCTTGCGAAGGCCCTTACGAAGGGTTGCACGGGGACGTGGACGCGGTGCCGATCACCCCCCACAGGGCGCGCGATCACTTCTGTCGGCGCGTCCCGAGCGAGCAAGGATCGACCATGGCGTCCAGCCTGACGAAGGATGCCGAACCGCAGGAGACCCCTGGGGACGGCAAGACCTTCTTCGGCCACCCTCGCGGCTTGGCCACCCTCTTCATGACGGAGATGTGGGAGCGCTTTTCCTGGTACGGAATGCGCGCCCTGCTCACGCTCTACCTCATCGCGGCAGTCCTCGACGGCCCGTTGCAGGACCGCGAGGCCCTGGCCGCCGCGATCTACGGTGTGTACAACGCGCTCGTCTACATGCTGGCGATGCCCGGCGGCTGGATAGCCGACCGGCTGTGGGGCGCGCGCAAGTCCGTACTGGTCGGCGGCATCGTGATCGCGGCGGGCCACTTCGTACTGGCCATCCCGTCCACGGCTACGTTCTTCGTCGGCCTGCTGATGATCGCGATCGGCACCGGCCTGCTGAAGCCCAACATCTCCGCGATGGTCGGCGGCCTCTACCAGGGCAGCAGCAGCGCCCGCCGCGACGCGGGCTTCACGCTCTTCTACATGGCGATCAACCTCGGCGGATTCGCCGCCCCGCTGGTGGTCGGCTACCTCGGCGAGCAGGTCGACTGGCACCTCGGCTTCGCCGTCGCCGGTATCGGTATGACCTTCGCCGTGGTCCAGTACGTGCTCGGCGGCCGGCACCTCGGCGACATCGGCAAGCTCCCCGCCTCCCCGGCCACGCCGGAGGAGAAGCGCTCGGTGCTGCGCAAGGTCCTGATGTGGTCCGCCATCGCGGTCGTCGCGGTGGCCGGGGACGTGGTGCTGGGCACCTTCGACATCGAGCACCTCGTCAATGTGATGGCGGTCCTCGGTGTGGTCGTGCCGATCATCTACTTCGTGGTGATGTTCCGCAGCCCGTCGCTGACGGCCGAGGAGCGCCCGAAGATCAAGGCGTTCATGTGGTTCTTCATCACCGCTGTGCTGTTCTGGATGATCTACGAACAGTCCGGCTCGCTGCTGACGATCTTCGCGGACACCAAGACCGACCGGATGATCGGCGGCTGGGAGTTCCCCGCCAGCTGGTACCAGTCGGTGAACCCGGCGTACATCATCATCCTGGTGCCGATCTTCGCGTCCGGGTGGGTGTGGCTGGCC
Organism: Streptomyces sp. H27-D2; assembly: GCF_035828615.1. Lineage (NCBI taxonomy): Bacteria > Bacillati > Actinomycetota > Actinomycetes > Kitasatosporales > Streptomycetaceae > Streptomyces > Streptomyces sp. H27-D2. The sequence goes on from NZ_JAYMZR010000057.1 coordinate 40,046, forward strand.
AAGCGCAACCGCGAGCCCAGCACGGTGACGAAGTTCGCGCTGGCGATGCTGCTCGTCGGAGGCTCCTTCGGCATCATGGGCCTGGCCGGCGCCGCCGCGGCCAACAGCGACACCGGCAAGGTCACCATCTTCTGGCTGCTCGGCGTCTACCTGGTGCAGACCCTCGGCGAGCTGTGCCTCTCGCCGGTCGGCCTGTCCCTGTCGACGAAGCTCGCCCCGGCGCAGTTCATCAGCCAGATCATGGGCCTGTGGTTCCTCGCCCAGGCGACCGGCAACGCGCTCAACGGCTGGACGACCAAGCTCAACGCGCCGATGGGCGATGCGGCGTATTACACGATGTGGGCGGTTATCGCGGGGGTGGCGGGGGTTGCGTTCCTGCTTGCTTCGAAGAAGATCCGGGTGTTGATGGGGAATGTGAGGTAGGGGGTAGGGGGACTGCTCTGCGGGCGGGGTGTGGACGGGCCGGTACGGGTGACTTCGTACCGGCCCGTCCACGTCTGACCGGCCCGTCCACGCTTGATTCGCGCGTCGGGGTCAGCGCCCAGCGTCAGCGCGTGGCGCGCAGCCGCCGCCACGGAGTGAACGTGAAGACCGCGCCGCCGAGCAGGATGACGGTGCCCGCGACCAGCCCCAGGGCCCGCAGGCCGCCGTGGTCGTTCGCGCCGGTCTCCGCGAGGCCGCCCGCCGCGCCCGAGGAGCCGCTCGCGCCGGCCGAGCCGCCCGCGGTGCCGCCGCCGGCCTCACCGCCGCCGCTGTCCCCGCCGCCTACGCCGCCGTCCTGTGCCGCCGTGTCCAGCTCCAGCGAGACGCCCGGGTCCTTGGCCGGGGTGCAGGTGGTGGTGGTGCCGGCCGCGTTGACCGTCAGCACACCGGGAGTGAGCGTCGCTTTGCCGCTCGCGCCCGGCTTGTAGCCGCCCTTGAGGTCCGGGATCTCGATCGGCTGACCGGACTTGATGACCTCCTTGTTGGCCGCGCCTTCGACCTTGACGGTGCCCTTGTCCGCGCCGCCGACCTTGACGGCCATCGAGGGCTTGACCGAACCGGCCGGGATGTCGATCGGGCTGTCCATCACGGACTTGCTGAACTTCACGCTCAGATCGAACGCGCCGCCTTTCTTGGCTGCGTTGATCCGCACCGGGGAGGTCGCCTTCTTGTCTCCGATCGGGGTCTTGCACTCGTACGCGACCGACACCTCCTTGCCGGTGTACGCGGTGCCGTCGGGGTCTCCCCCGCCGCCGGTCGAACCGCCCGCGTTGCCGCCGGTGTCACCGCCCGTGTCACCGCCCGTGTCACCGCCGGAGTCTCCCCCGGTGTCGCCGCCGCCCGCCGCGTTGCCGCCGGCGGCGCCGCCCGTCGAGCCGCCGCCCGTGGTGCCGCCGGCCCCGCCGGCGCCTCCCGTGGTGGTGCCGCCCGTCGAGCCGCCGCCGCCCGTCACCTTGACGGTGACCGCCGGCTTCACCGTCTCCTTCGCCGAGCACTTGGTGTCCGTCGAGATCGGCTTGTTGACGTTGATGTTGTAGAAGCCCGGAGCGAGCGTCACCTCGCCGGCCTTGGTCAGCTTCAGTTTGCCTTTCATGTCGGGCAGCTTCATCGCGCCGCCCTTGGGGATCGGCGGGTTCTGCCGCGGCCCCTGCATGCTCAACTCGCCGCTCTGCGCGCCGGCCACCGCGATCTTGCCGGTCGGCTGGACGGTGTCCTTGCCCAGGTCGAGGATGTCGGGGTTCTTGGAGGCGGCCTGCGTCGTCTTCCACACCACCTCGATCTCGTCACCGACCTTCGCCGTCGCCGGCGCCTGGACGTCCACCTTCGTGGTGCCCTGGATCGGGTCCATCCCCGAGATCGGCGGCGGTACGCACTCGGTGGCGTAGGAGACTTCAGCCGCCTGGGCAGTACCCGCGGCCACCATCACTCCTGCACCGCCCAGCATGAGCGCGACACCTGCCGCGCTCAGCCTTCTGCCCCGGATGTGGCCTCGCGCGGGACGCGATCGTTCCGTAGTCACGTGCTCCCCTTCGACGTCGGACGCTCATCTGACGGTTCTGACGGTGCGGAAACTCGGGGGGCCGGGGTGCTGGCCGGTGCGCTGCCGGGGGCGGTGTCCGCCGTGGCCGTCGTCGGGCCGGGGACGGTGTCCGGGGCGAACCACGGCAGCGCGGCCGGGTCGTCCGGCGTGCCGCGCGGCGGCTCGGGCTCCGTACGGCGGTACGGCCGCTCCGCGCGGCTGAACGCCCACGGCCAGGGCGGCAGTTGGACGGACCGGTGGCGGCCCGCCTTGCCGTCGCCCGACGGGCGGGGCTCGTTCACCAGGCGACCGGCGCGGGCAGTGCTGCGCGCGCCCCGCGTACGAGCCGTCGAGCGCGGGCGCGGCCTGTCGACCACGGCCATGCCGATGCGGAAGACGGCCGCCGGAATCACCACGCACAGCAGAATCCAGAAGAGCGTGACGCCCCACGGACGGCCCACCCCCCACGGCTGCTCGGTGAGGACCCTGCCGTCGTACTTCAGCGACACCTGATAGTCGCCGTGCGCGCCCGCCGTCAGCTCGACGGGCAATTCGACCCGCACCCGCTTCCCGGCCGGAATCGTGCCGCGCCACTGCTGCTCCTCCCACTTGGGGGCGAACACGCCGTGCGCGGTGCCGACTTGGAAAACGGGGTTCTTGACCGGCGCGGAGCCGAGATTGCCGACGGTGACCACGAGCCGCCGCTGCGGCGGCGCGCCGAACCAGGTGAGCAGCCCGCTCGACCCGTCGATCCGCGCCGACAGCGCCGCGAGCCGCCCGCCTCCGGGGTTCTTCGGCAGCGGCGCGACCGGGTGCCCGGCGACCCGGAACTTCGCGTCAGCCGAGACGGTTTCTCCGGTCGCGGTGGTGACATGCACGACGCACGGGCAGGGCTTCGGCGGCTCGGCGACCGGCAGCTTCCTGCTGAACCCGCCGTCGGCGCCGGTGGTGACGGCGCGGCCGTCGGCGTTGGCGCAGGAGTTGGTGCCGCCGATCATGTTCTGCCCGCAGATGAGCAGCGTGAGCACGGTCTTGGGCCGCCAGCCCTCGCCGGACACCGTGACCGTGCCGCCCTTGCCGGCCTCCGCCTTGGACACCTCGACGCTCGGACGGTCGGCGGCGGCCCCCGGGGCGGCGGGGAGCAGGACGAGCGCGGGTGCGATGAGCAGCGCGGCGAGCAGAGCGCCGAGCGGGCCGCGGAGGCGGGTCCGGGGCGACGGCCGCGGCGGCGGGGTGTGCGGCTGGGGCTCTGGCTGAGGGTGCGTACGACTGTTCACGACACGGCTCCTGTTTCCGCGCCCGCCAACTCCGGCACTTCGCGATCCGGGTCGTCCTGCGGTTCGGTATGGGGTTCGTCCTGCGGTTCGGTCTGCGGTTCGGTCTGCGTTACCGCGCCTTGTGGGGCCGGATCGGGCAGTTCGGGCTGCTCGGCTCCGGAGTCCGGCTCGCTTCTCGCGCCGCCCCGGCGCCGTAGCCGTCGCGCGCCGAACCCCGCCCCGGCCCCGAGCGCGGCCAGCAGCGCCAGGCCGACGCCGGGGAGCCCCCACGGCGCAGCCGTATACGCGGCGGACGCGCTCCCCCGCGCGCCGCCGCCCGCGTTCACCGTGAGCCGTACGTCGACCGAGTCGAGCGCCGGTGGGTCCGGCCATTTCTCGGTGAGCCGTACCCGCTGCCCCGGCAGCAGCTCCACCGGCAGATCGCGCGCCTTCCGGCTCAGCACCTCGCCGAAGACGCCGTCGGCCCGTACCGCCAGCCGCGGGGCGAGTGCGGTGTTGCCGCGGTTGACGAGCGTGTAGCGGACCTCGGCCCCGTTCGACGTGTCCCGGACGCTCACCTTCTCGACGCCGATCGCGGACAGCGTGGGCCCGCTGACCCGCAGCTGGGCCCGTACGCCGACCTCGCGGCCACCGGCCGTCGCCACGATCGCGCCGGGGTGGTCGCCGGGCACGGCGTCCGCCGGGACCGCGACGCTGAACGGGACGTCGGCGCGGGTACGGGCCGGGACCTCGACGGTCGTGGCGGCCAGCGAGATCCAGGCGCCCGTGTCGGTGCTGGCGGCAGCCTCGCGTACGGCGAAGGAGCCGCCTTCGGCGTTGTACGCGTCGGCCCCGCGCAGCGTGACCTTGATCGGCTCGCGGGTCGGGTTGGTGACGGAGAGCTTGTCCTGGAGGACGGTTCCGGGGCCGCCCTCCAGGTAGAAGTACGGCCGGTCGTCCGCGCTCGGACGCGTCCCGCCACTGGGCGCGGGCTCGGCCGACCAGGCCCTCGCGGGCGGCGGGGCACTCACGGGCTGTGCGGCACTCGTGGGATCGTCCGGGGCCGCGGTGGCGTCTGTCGCGCCGCCCGTCGCGTACAGCAGTGCGGCGGCGGCCATGGCAACCACGCGCGGGGCCGCTGTGCGGGTACGGGTCGGCATTGGCGGCTCCCTTGGTGCGGATGTGCTGCGCGGGCGGGTGTTGTGCGGGTTGCGGCCTCGGGTGCCGGTGCGCGCTGACCGTTCCCGATGCCCGGGTTGTCCTCAAGCGCCGGACAGGCTGAATTCAGCCTGTCGGGGGCACCCCCGGACGAAGTCTGGGGGAGCTTGAGGACAACCGACCACCGGGCAAGCCGTGCGGTCACCGCGCTACCGCGTCGCCCCGTGCCGGCGGCTCAGCCACAACGCGCCCGCCGCGCCGACAAGCAACACCGTTCCGCCCAGCGTGCCGAGGGCGATCGCCGAGTCCGCCGGGCCGGTCTGCGGCAGCGAGCCGCCGCCGGCCTGGGCGTTCCCCGCGCCGCTCTGCTCGCTGCCCGCGTCGTCCGATCCGGTGGCCCCGCCCGTACCGCCGCCGCCCGCGCTCTTCACGTCGAGGGACAGCGAGGGCTTGGGGCCGTTCGACGGGGTGCACGTCGTCGTGGTGCCCAGCGCCTTGATGGTGAGGACGGACGCGGTGAAGGTGACCTTGCCGCTCTTCTGTGGGGTATAGGTGCCCGACAAGTCACTGATCTTGATGGGGGTGTTGGCCGGAATCGCCTTGTCATTGGCAGGGCCGGAGACCGCGACGGTCCCCGTCTCCGCGCCGCCCAGCTTGATGACGGCGCTCGGTTTCATCGCGCCTTTGCCGAGCTCGACCGGGCTGGAGGAGACGCCCTTCTGGAAGGACATCGTGAGTTTGTAGGCGCTGCCGCTCTTGACGCTCTTGATATCGATGGGCGACACGGCGCTCTTCGCGCCGATCGGCGTCTTGCAGCCGTAGTTGACGTCCACGACCTCGGCGTGCGCGGCCGGGGCTGCCAGCAGCACCGCCGATCCGGCCGCCAGCGTCGCGGCCAGCGCGAGCGCGCCGGCCCGGCCGATGGCATGACCCCTGCTGTGTTCCTCGGTGAAGCGGGACACCTCGGTCTCCCCTCTCATCGGTTGTCGCAGCCGTAAGTTACTGACGACACATCAGATTGGGCGCTGACAGTACGCCGGGGACCTTGACGAGGGAAGACAAAGAACACGCCGGATCGGCGGGGCGAACGCGGGCGCGAACGCGGGCATGCGCAGGCCCGAGAAGCCGAGAAGGAAGGGGGAAAGCGAGCGTCGCCGGGAGACGGCACGGGGCGCGAAGCGAAGGACCCGACCGAAGGCGGAGCCCGGAGAAACGTTCAGGAGAACGCTCAGAAGAACAGAGAACAGAGAACCGGAGAGTGCGGTGGCCGCCCCGCTAGAGAGGCGCCGCCAGCTCCGCCCAGACCGTCTTACCGACCCCTTCGGGGCTCCGCACTATCCCCCAGTCCAGACACAGTCGCTGGACGATGAACCTGCCGTGGCCGCCGGGGCGGCCGGCGCGGTGCGGGGTGCGGGGGGCGGGCGAGCCCGGCCCCTGGTCGACGACCTCCAGCCGCAGCACCTTCGCGCTGCAGTGCAGCCGTAGCTCCTCCGGCCCCTCGGCGTGCAGGCACGCGTTGGTGACCAGCTCGGAGACGACGAGCAGCACGTCCTCGGCGGCGGCCCGCTGCTCGGCGCCGGCGGCGGGCAGCCAGCCCCAGTCGTAGAGAGCCTGCCGGGTGAAGTCGCGGGAGCGCGGGACCGTGCCGCTGGCTCCGGAGAGGCGCAGCCGGCGCACCTGACCCGGAGGCGTGGCGGGTCCTGGGGGGGCATCGGGCACCGATGCCGTGGGCATGGCGGAAGCCGACGCAGCACCATCCGCATGGGAGCCACGGTCGCCCCCCGGCGGGTACGCCCGGGTGGTGCTCATCAGCGCTTCACCTCACCGATTCGCCTATTCACGGATTCGGATACCTCAAAGGTCGAACAGGGTCAGCTGTCTCCTGCCCGGCACATCCGTCGGGACACCCGTTTTCTGGATGCGGAAGATGTGACGCGCGTAACGCTCCGACTACGTCGAGCCAGTGAGCAGAGCGATGCGCGGGACGAGCGGTGGGGACAGGGCGGCGCCGGGAGCCTGATCACCGGCGCCGGAGCTGAGGCCGGAGAAGCCGGGCCAGGAGCCGCTAGTCGGCCAGAGCCGCTTCCAGCGTGTCGTGGAGGGTGAAGACCGCCTCCGCGCCGGTGATCTCGAAGACCCTGGCGACGACGGGCTGCATACCCGCCAAGTGAACTCCGCCACCCTCGGCCTCGGCCTTCAGCCGGGCCCCGAGCAGCACATTCAGTCCAGTGGAGTCACAGAACTCCAGTTGCGAGCAGTCCACCACCAGGCGACTGCAGCCATCGGCCACACACGCCTCAAGAGGCTCTCGCAACAGCTCGGCGGTGTGGTGATCGAGCTCACCTGTCGGCGTCACGACCGCACTCACACCGTGTCGCCGAACACCGACTTGGAGACGGCCCCGACTCGCGCTGCCGACCATCCCGCGGTCCATGGCACCCCTTTTGGTTGCTTGCGTTGGCGCAGTGGAACCTTACGCCTTAGATAGGACTACCGACAGCCGAACATCCCGCATACATAGGCGAATACGGACATTTCGCACTTGCCAGCTGCGGGTGAAACCGGGTAGGCGTAGAAGAACACATTCAGACCCATGGCTTTGGAGGCGCCGCAGACCGCAGCGCACGTCACGGCACCCGGCAGCCAGATGCCGAGAACGATGGAGGAGACCGCATGTCACCCCGGCTCGACGAACTGCCTACTGAATTGTCTCGGGAGACCGCCTCGTCGACAACCCCGCCCGAGCAGCACGAGCCCGAGATCGACGGTCTCCCCGAGATCCCGCCGTTCGACAAGGTCGGGCCGCTGGACGCGCGGGCGCTGTCGAAGACGCTCTTCGAGCGCCTCGAAACGCTCGAAGAAGGCACGCACGAGCACGCTTACGTCCGCAACACGCTGGTCGAGCTCAATCTCGCCCTGGTGAAGTTCGCCGCCTCCCGCTTCCGCTCCCGCAGCGAGCCGATGGAGGACATCGTCCAGGTCGGCACGATCGGCCTGATCAAGGCGATCGACCGCTTCGAACTCAGCAGGGGCGTCGAGTTCCCGACGTTCGCGATGCCGACCATCGTCGGCGAGATCAAGCGTTTCTTCCGTGACACCAGCTGGTCCGTGCGCGTGCCGAGGCGGCTCCAGGAGCTGCGCCTCGACCTCGCCAAGGCCGGCGACGAGCTGGCGCAGAAGCTGGACCGCGCCCCCACGGTCGGCGAACTCGGTGTGCGGCTCGGCCTCAGCAACGAAGAGGTCGTCGAGGGCATGGCCGCGAGCAACGCGTACACCGCGAGCTCGCTGGACGCCCAGCCCGAGGAGGACGACACCGAGGGCGCGCTGGCCGACCGCATCGGCTACGAGGACCACGGCCTCGAAGGCATCGAGTACGTCGAGTCCCTGAAGCCGCTCATCGCCGAACTCCCCTCGCGCGACCGGAAGATCCTCTCGCTTCGCTTCGTCGCGAACATGACGCAGTCCGAGATCGGCGAGGAGCTGGGCATCTCCCAGATGCACGTCTCGCGACTCCTGTCGCGAACTCTGGTGAAGCTCCGCAAGGGCCTGATGATCGACGAGTGACATGACCGCCGTCCGCGCTGCCTTCAGTGCACCTCGCGAGTGGAACCAACGGTTCGTACGTACGGAAATGAGCCCGCGCCCCGGATATTCGGGAGCGGGCTCTTTCCCGTTTCCGGGCCCGGCGCGATCCTGGTGGGACGACGCCGGTGGCACCGGTGCCTTTGGCGATATCGGTGTTATCGGCGATATCGCTGCCGCCGGTGTCATGGGTGACATCTCAGGATCGGACGGGCAACCCCCTTACGGCGCTGCCCGTCCAACGGGACATCGGGTGCGCCGCACACCCACCGGCGCACCGGTGGGAACAGGGGTGCGCCGTGGTCACGTATCCGATCGCCACCGTCGAGCAGACGACGAACGACGTCATCGTGTTCGACCAGGACCTCGACTGGCGGACGGCCGCCTCCGTGAAATGGCGCTGGAGCGCGGCGGGCGGAGCCGGCACCGCGTGGCACAACCTCTCCGACGTACGGCTGCGCAACACCCAGGCGTACGGGACCGTGGTCCTGGTCTGCGCCTCCGGCGGGCGCGCGGCGATGCTGCGGCTCAGCACCGGACGGACCGTCTGGCAGACCCTCCCCGGCGAGAATCCGCACGCGATCGAGCGCATTCCGGGCGGCGTACTCGTCGTCGCCAGCTCACAGCCCGGACGGCTGCGGTTCTATACCGACTCCACCCACATCCAGCCCTTCCTGACGATGGGTCTGCCCGGCGCGCACGGCGCGCTCTACGACCCCGTCCGCACCTGCCTGTGGGTCATCGGCGACGAGCAGTTGATCCGCTACACCGTGACCGGCAGCGGCGCCGGCACCACCCTCACCGTGCACAGCCGCGCCCGCTTCGCCGGCCTCGGCCATGACGTCCAGCCGGTGTTCGGGGACCACGGCGCGCTGTGGTTCACCGACTCCTTCGGCGTCTACCGGCTCGACATCGACACCATGGAGTACGAGCAGGCCGACGCCGGCAACGGCGTGAAGTCGTACGTCAGCCAGCCCACCGGCATCCGAGTGCTGGCCCGCGCGGACAACGCGGGGCCCCGGGCCTGGGGCGGGCCGACCATCGAGTTCTTCGACAGTTCGGGGCGGCCGGCGTTTACGCGGACTCGGCCTGGGGCGGAGTTCTATAC
>NZ_JAYMZR010000058.1:0-48986 GCF_035828615.1 Streptomyces sp. H27-D2
CCGCAGAGCCGGGCCGGGGCCGATGCCCAGCTCCTGGGCTAATCGCCGCCGGGTGTGCTGGTAGCGGTCCAGGGCGTCGGCGGGGCGGCCGCAGCGGTGCAGGGCGAGGATCAGCTGGCCGGCCAGGCGTTCGTCCAGCGGGTGCGCCGCGGCGCGGGCCGAAAGCTCGGGCAGCAGCGCGGCGTGCCGTCCCAGGCGTAACTGGAGGTCGCCCAGGTCCAGTTGGGCAGCGCGCCGTTCCTGGTCCAGGGTGGCGCGCAGGGAGTTGATCCAGGGGGTGTCCATGGTGCCGAAGGCGTCCGCGCGCCACAGCCGCAGGGCCTGCTCGAACAGGGCCGCGGCACGGATGTCGTCGTCGCCGGCGCGGGCCTGTGCGACCAGCCGGCGGAAGGAGTGCAGGTCCACCGTCGCGGTGTCGGCGGTGGTGAGGGCGTAGCCGCCGGGGTGCCGCACGATGTTCGCCTCGCTGGTGGCGTCCAGGGCCTGTCGCAGGTGGGAGAGGTATCCGTGCAGGGTGGCCCTGGCCTGCCGGGGGAGACGGTCCCCCCAGACCCGGTCCGCCAGTTGATCGGTGGTCACCGGGTGATTGACGTCCACCAGCAGCACCGCGAGCACCGCACGTTGCCTGGCATGGCCCAGTGGCACGGGCCGTCCGTCGATGCCGGCCTCGATACTGCCCAACACACCGAATTCCACCGTCATCCTGACCGTATCCCCCCGAGTCCGGACACCGCTCTCCTGTCCTACCCGGTCCGACCGGCCGATTCAAGGTTTATCCCAGGTTTGTCCTTGGCCGGCCGGACACAGTGGTGCCCGGCGTGAGCCGGCAACCCATCACGAAGGACGACGCGCGCGACCACGGGTGTCGGCCGACGAGGTCACCGCGGGACCGGCGGCGACGTGATGGCAGCGAAGACGGGGGTCTCATCGGTGAGCCAGGTGCGGGAGCAGGAGAACCGGGCGTCCGAGTCCGGCAGCGGGACCGGGTGTCCGCCGTGGGCCGGGGGACGGAGCGTGCTGGAGGGCGCCTTCGGGCTGTTGCGGGCGCTGGAGCGGGCCGAGGAAGCGGGGTTGTCCAGCCTGGCGTCGGAGTGCGGGCTGCCCAAGACGACGGCGCACCGGTTGCTGGAACAGCTGGTCGGCCTGGGCGCGGTGGAGCGGTGCGGCGGCGGATACCGGTTGGGACCGCGGATGTTCCGTCTCGGGCAGGGCTGGCAGCCGTATCCGGGTCTGCGGTCCGTGGCGCGGGAGCCGGTGCGCCGCCTGGTGGGCGCGACAGGGGCGACGGTGGGGATCAACGTGCTGTGGGAGGGCCAGACGCTGGTCCTGAACTGGGCGTCCGGCGAGGCGAATGAGGTGCTCGGCCCCCTGCAGAACGGCGTGGCCTGGCCGTGGTTCACCGCGGCGGGCAAGATCCTGGTGGCCGCGGCGCGCCCTGCCCTGCCGCTGGGCCCGATGCCCGGGTCCTGGCTGCGGGAGTCGGCGGAGATCAGGGAGCGAGGCGTCGCGTACGACCGGGAGGAAGTGGTGACGGGGGTGTGCTGCGTCGCGGTGCCGCTGTACGGCACGAGCGGCGCCCCAGTGGCGTCCCTGTGCGTCCTGACGGACCCGTCCCACAATCTGGAACGGCTCGCCGACGTCGCCCAGCGGACCGGCCGGGCGATCAGCGCGGGGCTGCGGGGGACTGCGCGGGCGGTCATCGAGCCGACGGTGCGCCATGGGGTCCTCGCCCCTGGTGCCGGCCCGGCTGCGGAACATCGTCGAGGTTGAACTGCGGCTGCGCGGTGGACCGGCGGAGCGGTGGACCGGCGGAGCGGCCGGAGTGGCGCGCGTGGCCGTCAACGGGTGTGCAACCGGCCGGTACGGGTTTCGGACGTCCCGATCATCCTCGACGATCTGCGGGCCCGGCCGTGTTCGCCCAGTGCCGGGCGAGCGCGGTGAAGGCGCGGGCCGCGGCGCTCTGGTAGGCGTTCTCGCGGCGCAGCAGGGTGACGGTGCGCGGGGCCAGGGCGGGGTCGAGGGGGATCGGGTGGAGCCGGGCGTGGTCGCGGGTGACGGCGTCCGGGAGCACGGTGGCGAGCGGGGTGCGTTGGACGATCTCGGTGAGCGCGGTGATGGAGTTGGCCTGCACCGCGATGCGCGGCCGTACGTTGTGCCGGGTGAAGTGGGCGTCGATGTGGCCTCGGGTGGCGAAGTCGTCGCTGAGCAGGGCGAGCGGGTATGCGGCGAGTTCACGGACGGGCAGCGGGTCGGTGCGCCCCGCGTGCGGGTGGCGGGGGCCGACGACGAGGCTGAGGGCCTCGGTGAACAGGTCGGTGCCGCTGATGCCGGGCAGGTGGGAACCGCTGAAGGCGATGCCGAGGTCGAGTTCGTCGGCCAGCAGCGCGGATTCCATGCGGTCCTGTGTCATCTCCTTGACGTCCAGGGTGATTCCGGGGTGGCGGGTGTGGAGTTCCTCGGCGAGGGGGCCGATGAGGTAGGCGGTGAAGGTCGGGGTCATCGCCAGGCGCAGGGCGCCGCGGGAGAGGTCCGCGACGTCGAGGACGGCGCGTTCGGCGGCTGCGAGGTCTTGCAGGGCCCGGCGGGCGTAGTGGACATAGGCCGTGCCGGCGTCGGTGAGCCGTACGGTGCGGCCCGTGCGGTCCAGCAGTTGGACGCCCACGGTCCGCTCCAGCTGTTTGATCTGCTGCGACAGGGTCGGCTGTGAGATGCGCAAGTCCTCGGCAGCGCGGGTGAAGCTGCCGTGCTCGGCCACGGCGAGCAGATAGCGGAGGTGACGCAGTTCCAGGGCCATGGTCATGACTCTAACCACGACTATAGATGGCGTCGATAGGAATCATGGTTACTACGTCTTGGACACTATAGGAACAGGTCAGGCATGGTGGATCTCGTCAGCCCCACGGGGCCGGCCCCACCTGAGGGAGTGACCATGCAAGACCTCACCGAGGGCGTCGCGCACTTTCAGCGAGATGTCTTCCCGGCCAAGGCGCGGCTCTTCGCCCACCTGGCCACCACGCACCGGCCGACGACGCTGTTCATCAGCTGCTCCGACGCCCGCGTCGTGCCGGAGCTGATCACCCAGCGGGAGCCGGGCGAGCTCTTCGTCATCCGTACCGCCGGCAACCTCGTGCCCGCCTACACCCCCGGCGCCGACGGGGTCGCGGCCGGCATCGAGTACGCCGTCGCCGTCCTGGGCGTCTCCGACATCGTGGTCTGCGGGCACTCCGCCTGCGGCGCCATGACCGCCCTCGCCGACGGTCACGACCTCGCCGCCCTGCCGGCCATCGCCGACTGGCTGCGGCACGCGGACGCCTCCCGGGCCCGCGCCGCCTCCGCAAAGGCGGACGCGGAGGGCGCGGACGCGGTGAGCGTCCTGGTACGGGAGAACGTCGCCGCGCAGCTCGCGAACCTGGTCACGCACCCCTCGGTGGCCCGCGCGCTGGCCGGGAACGCCGGGAACGCCGGGAACGCCGGGAACGCCGGGAACGCCGGGAACGCCGGGAACGCCGGGAACACGGTCACCCTGCACGGCTGGGTCTACGACATCCCCACCGGCGCGGTCGAGGAACTCGATGCCGCCACCGGCCGGTCCGCCGCTCTCACGGCCTGACCGCGTGCCGCACCTGCCCCCGCGCCACGCCTGACCCCGGCGTCCGCCCGGGACCACCCACCCGACAATCCGCCGTTCCCGCCCTCTTCGCGGACCGGTACGTATGGAAGGAAGCCCTCTCATGGTGCACGCCCAGCTCGACCCCTCCGCCCGGCAGGCCCTGGCCGTCGTGGCTGTCGAGGCCAAGACGCGCAAGGACCTCTCCTGGCAGCAGATCGCCGATGTGACCGGCCTGTCGGTCGCGTTCGTCACCGCGGCGCTGCTGGGCCAGCATCCGCTCCCGGCCGACGCCGCCAAGGCCGCCGCCGAGATCCTGGGCCTGGACGACGACGCCGCACGGCTGTTGCAGACCATCCCGACCCGCGGTTCGATCCCCGGCGGCGTCCCGACCGACCCGACCGTCTACCGCTTCCACGAGATGCTCCAGGTCTACGGGACCACCCTCAAGGCCCTGGTCCACGAGCAGTTCGGCGACGGCATCATCAGCGCGATCAACTTCAAGCTGGACGTGAAGAAGGTCGCCGACCCCGAGGGCGGCGAGCGCGCCGTCATCACCCTCGACGGCAAGTACCTGCCCACGAAGCCCTTCTAGCCCTCCGGCCCGTGAGGCCCTCGGGGCGCGGCGGACCGATGTGCTCCCGGCCCGGCTCGACTCCGGGTCGGCGAGGCCGCCGTCAACCCCTCGGATTGACCACGGACTTCACGGGGAACGGCCCCGGCCGCGAACCGGCCGGCCCTGAACTGGGGGGACAACGCAGCAGGGCCGTGAGCTCGGGCGCGGGCCGCACGCCGAGTTCCCGGTCCAGCAGGCCCGCGTACACCGCCAGGCTGCGCCGGCCCTCCACCCAGTTGCCCGCGGCCAGGTGCGCTTCGATGAGGAGCCGCTGCGCGCTCTCGCGCAACGGCTCGGCGCCGACCGCCGCCATCGCGACGTCAACGGCGTCCGCGTAGAGGCCCATTCGCATGAGATGGCGGCTCTGGGAGTCCAGCGCGTGCAGCAGCCGCTGCCGGATGCGTTCGCGCTCCATCAGGGCCCAGTCGTCGTACCAGCCTGGCAGCAGTTCGAGTGAATCCATGCCGGGTGGCGCGGCCCGTAGATCGGCCGTGGTCGCGGTTCCGTCGATGACACGGGTGGCCCACGCGCTGACCGCGCGCAGATCGACGGCCACCTCATCGCGCATGGTGAGTCCGTACTTGTCGACCGACAGCAGTTGGACGTCCATCCGGTTCAGCCGCCACAGTGCGGATCGCAGGTTGCCGTCGGCGCGGGCCTCGTCATTTATCGGCCACAGCGATCCGGCGGCGTAGGGCCGTTCGACCCGGCTGGGACGCAGTGCCACGAAGACCAGGAGGCGCCGGCAGCTCCTGGGGATGTCCACCCGACGTGCTCCGACGCTCACGAACGGTTCGCCGAACAGGTGCAGCACGGGGAGCGGCCCGAGGGTGTCCCTCGGGACCAGCAGCTGCGGAAAATCCGGCATCATCACGCTCTCCCCCCGGGGAACGGTACCCGCCTTGTGGCGGTTCGATGAGCTCGTCATCCACTCCGGCACGGGGCGCTGAGTGATGGTTTATCACTGATCGGGAGTGGCAGCGAGGAAGTCGAGAAGAAATTCCCGCACGATCTGTACGGCGGATTCGGCATCTGCTGTAGACACGCTGACGCCTGTCGAGAACCGTTCGATTTCGGGATTGAGCCGCAGTGTGATCAGCAGTCCGTGGGTCTGGGCCTCCACGCGCACCACGCATACACCGGTTCTCGTCTCTCCGGCCGCCATGGGGGAAGCCTGCCAGGCCGATGTCACCGTGGCGTTGAAGCGGAACAGCTGAACGGGACCACGGGCACACCAGCGCGCCGGCGACCAGCGCCGCGTCCATGGTGACGGTCGGGTGACGGCGCGCGGTGATGCTGGTGTTGTGGCTCCGCTGCCCGGGTCCGTCCCGGAGGCAGGCTGCTGCGCCTGCGTGCCCCGTACCCGGGCGTCTCGGTGCGGAAGGCCTTCCGGTCTCCACGCACTTCGCCGAGGGGTGCCCGGCGCGGGCGTGCCTGGGCCCACAGCAAGGAGAAGAGACGTGGCCGTCAAGATCAAGAACCTCCGCACCTCGGGACCGATCGCGGTGCCGCTGAGCACGGGGACCACGCTGCGGCTGTCCCCTGGGCAGGTCTCGCAGGAGCTGCACGATGTGGAGGTCGCGGACAACGCCAAAGTGGAGAAGCTGCGCGGGCGGGGCGAGATCGAGGTAGAGGCGGTCGACGAGGCGTCCGGCCCGGATTCGGGCGAGGCCGCTGAGGACACGGACGAGTCGGTGGGCGACTCCGTTGAGGTGCGTGCGACGACAGAGGACACCGGTGCGCGCGACGCCCAGGCGCGAGCCGGTGAGAGCCGGTCGCGCGCACGCCCCAGTAAGCGCCCGGAGTCCTCAGGATGATCGAGGCCGGATAAGCCGGATGAGGCCGCGCGGCCGAGGCCGTGCGGCCGCGCTATCGCGACAGGAGACGACCATGCCGACGCTGAACTATCCGGGCGTCTACATCGAGGAGATTTCCGGCGGGACAAGGCCGCTCGAAGTCGCCGGCACCTCCACGGCCGCCTTCGTCGGCCTGGCCGAGATGGGGCCGGACAGTGCCACTCGCATCACCAACTGGACCGAATTCCAACGCCGTTACGGTAATTTCACCGACGAGGGTTTCCTCGCGCACAGCGTGTTCCAGTACTTCAACAACGGCGGGCGTCAGTGCTACACCGTACGGGTCACCCGCCCGGACGCCGTGATCGCCGCCGTCACCGTGAGCAACCGGGCTCCGGCCCCGATACCCGGTCTGACGTTCTTGGCCAAGAACAAGGGGGCCTGGGGCAATTCGCTGTTCCTCCAGGTCGAGGACGGCACGCTGGATCCGGGCAACGAGTTCAAGGTGAGCGTCCGCCGCCAGGCCGACCCCGCCGTCGTGCCCGCGAACTTCAAGGACATCACGCCGCTGGAGGTCTTCGACAACCTCAGCACCGACCCGGCCGCACCCAATTACGTGGTCGCCGTGCTCGCCGAGGACTCCTCCCTGATCGACGCCCAGCTGCTGTCGGGCAACACCAGCACGCAACGCGGGGTGCACCGGGGCGGTTTCGCGCCGGTCCTGCCGTTGACCGCGAATCTCGGCTTCCAGATCAATCTGGACGCCGACGGGTTCCAGGCGGTGGCCTTGCCGACCGCGGTGGGGAGCGTCACCACCCTGGCGGATGTGGCCACGGCGGTCCAGACCGCGGTACGCGCCCTGACCAAGAAGAAGACGTCCACCGACGCCCTCGCGTTCACCGCCTTCACCTGCACCGTGGAGACCGTGACCGGACAGTCCCGGCTCGTCCTCCAATCGGGCACGACCACCGCCGCCTCTTCGGTGCGGGTCCAGCCCGCGGCGGCCACGGACGCCACCGCCCTGCTCAAACTGGGCGCCGGCAGCGGCGGCCGATCCGAGGACGGGGCCGCGGTGCGCCGCCCCGCGAGGGCCGACGTGGTGCAGATCGGTGACGCGGCCATCGCCGCGCCGGTCACCGCCGCCACGGCCGGCAGCAACGGCGTCGCGCTGGTGACCGAGACGACGTTCGCCTCCGCGTTCCCCCGACTGGACAACGTGACGGACTTCAGCCTGCTGGCGGTGCCCGGCGAGGCGACCACCGCGATGATGGACCTGGGCATGGCCTACTGCGCCAACCGGCCGTTGCAGGACGTGTTCTACATCGGCGAGACGGCGGACCACGACGACACCGCGGACGAGGCCGCCGCCTTCCGTTCCAAGCTCACCACCGCCAACTCCTATGGCGCGCTGTACTTCCCGTGGGTCAAGGCGCTGGACCCGACCGGCCGCTCCCGGGAGCCGGTCCTGCTGCCGCCCTCGGGATACATCGCGGGGCTCTACGCCCGTATCGACGCCAACCGCGGTGTATGGAAGGCGCCGGCCGGCACCGAAGCGAGCCTCAACGGCGTGGCCGGGCTCGCCGTTGAGCTCAGCGACGTACAGCACGGGAACCTCAACCCGATGGGCGTGGACGTCATCCGCCGCTTCCCCGGCTCCGGAGTGGTGGTCTTCGGCGCCCGTACGATCTCGTCCGACCCGGCCTGGAAGTACGTTCCGGTCCGCCGGACCGCGATCATGCTGCGGGTCAGCATCTACAACGGCATCCAGTTCGCGGTCTTCGAGCCGAACGACGAGCCGCTGTGGTCACAACTGCGGCTCAGCATCGGGTCGTTCATGACGACGCTCTTCCGCCAAGGGGCGTTCCAGGGCTCCACGCCGTCGCAGGGCTTCTTCGTCAAGTGCGACGGCGAGACGACGACGCAGGCCGACATCGACGCCGGAGTGGTCAATGTCCTGGTGGGCTTCGCACCGCTGAAGCCGGCCGAGTTCGTCGTCGTCAAGATCAGCCAGAAGGCGGGGCTGGCGTCCGGGTAACGCCGGCGCCCACCGGAAGGAGAGCGGCCGATGGCCAAGTTCACCGTCAACAGCACACGGTTCGACCCATATCTCGGATACAAGTTCAAGGTCAAAGTGGACGGCCAGTACGTGGCCGGGCTCAGCAAATGCAGCGCGCTGAAGCGGACCACCGAGGTCACGCCCTGGTACGAGGGCGGCGATTCGAGCGGACCGCACCAGATCCCGGGCAAGTCGAAGTACGACCCGATCACCCTGGAGGCCGGTGTCACACAGGACCGCACCTTCGAGGCGTGGGCCGACAAAGTGAACAACTTCCAGGGGGACGCGGCGATGTCGCTGGCGTCCTTCCGCAAGGACATCAGCATCGAGGTCTTCAACCACCAGGGCCAGAAGGTCCTCGCCTACAACGTCTTCCGCTGCTGGGTCTCGGAATACCAGGCGCTGCCGCAGCTGGACGCGAGCGGCAACGCGGTGATGATCAGCACCGTCAAGCTGGAGAACGAGGGCTGGGTGCGGGACACCTCGGCGGTCGAACTCAAGGAAACCTAGAACTCAAGGAAACCTAGGAGGAGTCTGGTGGGTTCGCTGCCGGGCGGATACTGGGACGCCACCGGGCGGCTGCACCGTGAATTCGAGCTGGCGGCGCTCACCGGGCGCGAGGAAGAACTGCTGGTTCAGGCACGGCAGCCGCAGACCGCCACGCTGGTGACCGAGGTGCTCAGCCGCTGCGTGCGGCGGCTGGGCGACATCAGCCCGGTGCCGTCCGAGGTGGCCCGGCAGCTGCTGGTGGCCGACCGGCACTACCTGCTGCTGCAACTGCGCCGGGCGACGTTCGGAGATCTGGTCCACGCGAACCTGATCTGCCCGTGGCCGGACTGCGGCGAGCGGGTGTCGCTCGACTTCTCCCTCGCGGAGGTGCCCGTCGAGGAGGCGCGGCACCGGGCGCCGGTGCACACGATGACGCTGTCGGCCGCCGCGCCGAGCGGGAGCGGCACGGCGGCCGGCGGCTGTCAGGTGAGTTTCCGGCTGCCCAACGGAGCCGACCAGGAAGAGCTTTCCGAACAGCTGGCCCACAACGAAGCGCGGGCGCTGACCCTGCTGCTGACCCGCTGCGTCCAGCGCCTCGGCTCGTACGAGCCGCCCGAGGAGCGCCAGTTGGCGGAGCTGTCCGCGTCGGCCAGGTCCGAGATCGAGGAGCGGATGCAGCAGCTGGCGCCGAAGGTCGAACAGACGATGGAGGCCGCGTGCGCCGAGTGCGGCCGGACGATCGTCGCGCCCTTCGACATCCAGCGCTTCTTCCTCGGCGAGCTGCGCACCGACGGCGAACTGCTCTACCGGGAAGTGCACTACCTGGCGTACCACTATCACTGGAGCGAGCACGAGATCATGGAGTTCACCCGCGACAAGCGGCGCAAGTACATCGACGTGCTCGCCGACACGATCGAGGTGCTGAACAGTGGCGCCTGAGGGATATCTGCGGGGCGTACTGGCCGACGGGGCACGGCCCTTCCGGCATCGCGCGCGCGTGCGGGCGCTGCTGGGCCTGCCCGAGGAGACCGGGGTACGGGTCGACCTCGTTCCGAGGGCGCCGGTCGTGGGCTTCCCCTATCTGCGCCGCTCCTGCGAGTCGTACGGCACCGGCGAGGGCTACCTTTCCGGCGAGGCTCCGGTCACCGCGTCGAGCTGGCTGGACCAGACGGAGCACGTCTTCTTCGACGAGACGGCGCCGGTGAGCTCGGAGCAAGGCCCGTCGCCGTCCGCTGTGGATGCACCGCTCGTTGGTACGGTCCGAACGGGCGAGCTCGCCCCCGCAGAGGAGCCACCGTCGGGCTCTCCGGCTCCACCGGTCGTATCGGCCGCCTCGGTGGTCGTTCCCGGCACCACCGAGCGACCCGGGCAGAGCTGGACGCCGCCGCATCCGGGCTTCGGCGGCGGTACCACCGCCATGGTGGCGCCCGATCCGCACGGTACGCAGGCACCGCAGGGCGAGCCGGAGCGGCCACGGCAGGGCACATCGGGGCCCGCATCCCCATCTGCGAGTTCGGAGCGGCGGGAGGACAGCCAGGGGCACAACGGTGACGACGGCCCGGCCACCCGGTCGGTAGACGCCGCCACGTCTGCCCCCGGCGTACGGCCGCGCGGCTCGGCCGCCACCGCTCCGACCCCGCCGGCCGCCGGAACCGGGCCGAGCCGTCCGCCGCGCGCGCGGCCCGCGGCCGAGAGCACCGGAACGGCCGACGCGGGGGTGTACGCGGGCGGGTCGCCCGGTGATACGGGCGCGCGACCCGCGCAGGCGGCCCGGGCCGAGCGGACCGCCCCGAAACCGGCAGGTCCAGCGGCCGGTTGGCAGCCGGTGAGCGCCCCCGCACAGGTATCCGCAGCGGCAGGCCCGGCGTGGCCCGAGCCGCAGACGCCGGTCGCCGACCTGCCGAGCGGCGCGCCCGCCGCCGTAACCCGCGCAGTCGCGCGGCCCCGGCCCCGGCCGGTCCCGGGAAGGGCCGCAGGGTCGTACGCCGAGAGCGAGCCCCGTACGGCAGGGCCGCCGTCCCGCGCGGCCGCGACCGGCCGACCAGCCCCGCCACAAGCACCACAGGACCAGCCGCCAGGGACGCCCACCACCGTTCCCCTGACGGTGACCGTGGTCCAGGAACCGGCCCCCGAAGCGGTCGGCGCGGCAGCCTTCTGGGCGCGCCGGCACCTGGGCCGGCTGCGCGGCAGGATGCTGCGATGAGCGCCTCCACCGCGATCGGGATGGTCAGCGCGTCGCTGCGCAATCTGCTGGTCGGCGAGATGCGGCTGTCCCCGGCGATGGATGTGACGATCCTCGCGCCGGACGAGCAGGGCAGCGGACGGCGCATCAACCTCTTCCTCTACAAGCTCGCGGAGAACCCGTACCTCAAGAATCAGGACTGGATGCTGAAGCCGGGATCGTCCGGTCAACTGGTCGACTCCCCACTGTCGTTGAGCCTGTTCTATCTACTGACCCCCTACGCGCCCAACGACCCGCTCAACGGCAATGAGACCGCGCACCAGAGCCTCGGCGAGGCGATGCGGGTCCTCCACGAAAACCCGGTGATCCCGAAGGCCTATCTGGACCCCGGGCTGGCCGATGCCCGCGAACGGCTGCAGATCAGCAGCAACGCGCTGGACCCCGAGGAACTGAGCCGGATCTGGAGCACGTTCTCCCAGCCGTTCCGGCTGTCCGTGCTCTACCAGGTCTCCACCGTCCAGCTGGACCGGCTGCCCGCCAGCGCGCGCCCGATGCCCAAACGCGTCCGCCAGGTCGGTGTGCCAGATATCCGGGCGCCGCTCAACCCTCCCGCGATCACCGCAATGTCCCCGGCATCGGGCACCGCAGGCACCGTGCTCACCTTCACCGGGGCGCAGCTGTCCGGCTGGCGGGCCTCCGTACTCTTCGCCGACCAGACAGTGCTGACCGGTCAGCGGCTGACCGGCGACACCTTCACCGCGACCCTGCCGGGCGGCCTGCTACCCGGCTTCTACGACGTGCGGGTGGACGTCTCCCAGCTGTTCCGCCGTACGTTTCTGTTCGAGGTCACGCCATGACCGCAGCCAGGAGTGGCACGGACCACCACGCCTACCGGGACAACTTCGAGCACCTCACCGACGAACTGCGCAGGCTGGACCTGATGATCCAGTCGCGGCTGGCCACGGCGAGCCTGCAGAACGAGGCAGCCCCGCGGTCCCAGGCGGCCCGCACCGCCTACATCACCCGGCAGGAGGTCGACTGGCTGCTGTCGTACGAGGGCGGCGGCGCAGCGCGGGACACGGCAGCCCGCGGCAGGCCGGCCGGGGACTCGACGGCCGGGCACACGGGCGACGCCCCGGACTCAGCCTCGGGCACAGGAGGAGCCGCAGCCGCAGACCCAGCCGCCCCTTCGCCCCCCGACTGGAGCGCGGCGCTGGACGCGCTCGGCACCGAGATCGACGCCCGCGTGGAGCGCAGCCTGGCCGCAGGGGTGGGGCTGGCCCTGCCCGCTCTGGGCCGGCTCTTCGGGCTGTCCCCGGTGGAGCTGCGGACCGTCACCATCTGCCTGGCCCCGGAGCTGCGGCGCAAGTACGACCGGCTGTACGCGTACCTCCAGGACGACATCACCCGTAAGCGCCCCAGCGTCGACCTGGTCCTGGAACTGCTGTGCCCGGCCGAGCGGCAGCGCTGGACCGCTCTCGCCGCCTTCGCCGAGACCGCGCCTCTCCTGCGGACCGGCATCCTGCGCACGGTCGCCGATCCACAGAGCCCGTCCGGCTCGACCGGGCTGGCCCGGTTCCTGACGCTCGACCCGAGGATCTGCCGGTTCCTGCTGGGCTCGGATGAGCTGGACGTCCGGCTGGCGGGCCGGGCGAGGCTGTACCGCCCGTACGAGACGGCGGGGGCAGAGGCGGCCGGGGCGGCGGAGACCGACACGGCCCTCACCGACGGCCTGTGGCGGCTGGCCGAACACCACCTGGGGAAGGGCAGTACGGACCGCCGCAAGCTGGTGTTCTATCTGCACGGTCCGGCGGGGGCCGGCAAGCGGGAGCTGGCGCGGCAGACGTGTCACCGGCTGGGTGTCTCGCTGCTCAGCCTCAGCCTCGGCAGCGGAGCGCCGGGCGGCGGGTCCGGTCCGAACACTGAGGAGCTGTTCCGGCCGGCCTTCCGGGAGGGGCTGCTGCAACAGGCGGCGGTGCACCTGGCCGACGCCGACGCGCTGTTGCGCGACGATGCCCGTCCCGTGCTCGCGTCGCTGTCGGCGGCCGTCGACGACTTCGGCTGGCTGGTCTTCCTGACCGGGGAGTCGGGCTGGACCGGCGAGGCGGAATTCGCCGACGCGCTGCTGCAACCCGTCGCCGTACCGCTGCCCGACGTCCCCAGGAGCACCACCCTGTGGCGGCGCGCGCTCGCCGGGCACACGGCCGACCCGGCCGCCTGGGCCGCCGAACTGGCCGCCGTGTTCCGGATGTCGCCCAGCCGGATCCGAGGTGCCGTCGAACTGGCCGAAGGGCAGCGGCTGATGGAGCCGCTGCCCCGCGCGCTGACCCGGTCCGACGTATCCGCCGCCTGTCGGCAGCAGGCCGGCCGGAAGCTCGGCGAGCTGGTCGTCAAGGTGCGGCCCAGCAGCGGTTGGGAGGACCTGGTGCTGCCCGCCGACCGCACGGCCCACCTGCGGGACATCTGCGACCAGCTCCGGCACCGCTACCAGGTCTACGGCAGCTGGGGCTTCGGCGCCGGACTCAGCCGAGGCAAGGGGCTCAGCGTGCTGTTCAGCGGGCCGCCGGGCACCGGCAAGACGATGGCGGCCGAGGTGCTGGCACACGACCTGGGCCTCGATCTGTTCAAGGTCGATCTGTCCGGGGTGGTCAGCAAGTACATCGGAGAGACCGAGAAGAACCTCGCGCGCATCTTCGCCGAGGCGTGGACCAGCAACGCGATCCTCTTCTTCGACGAGGCCGACGCGCTGTTCGGCAAGCGCACGGAGGTCTCCGACGCGCACGACCGGTACGCCAACATCGAGACCAGCTACCTCCTGCAGAAGATGGAGGAGTACGAGGGCGTGGTCATCATGGCCACCAATCTGCGGCAGAACATGGACGAGGCCTTCACCCGGCGCATCCGGTTCATCGTGGAGTTCCCGTTCCCCGAGGCGGAGAGCAGACTGCGGATCTGGCGGACCCTCATCCCGTCGCAGGCACCGGTGTCGGCGGACGTCGACCTCGGCTTCCTGGCCCGGGAGTTCCCGGTGGCCGGCGGAAGCATCAAGAACATCGTGCTGAACGCGGCATTCCTGGCCGCGGCCGACGGCGGCACCATCGGCCGGCGGCACATCCTGCAGGGCACCCGGCGGGAGTTCGAGAAGATCGGAAAGCTCTGGGCGGAGCCGGCCCCGGCCGACGGGTCCACAGCGGCCGGGGGAGGGAGCGGGCGATGCTGACCACTCAGGACAAACCGGCGTCCGGGCCGCGTCCGGCGCCGACCGTACAGCGTGTGGCGGGGGCATCCGCATCGCAGACGTACGGGGCATCCGCGCCGCAGACGTACGGGGCAGCGGACAGCGCCCGTACGGCAGTCCAGCGCAGCCTCGGCAGCGACTATCTCCAACGCGCCGGCGAATGCGGCACCTCGGACCCGGACCGCAAGCCCGGTACGGACGGCGGCTGCTCCGGCTGCGGGCTGAGCCGGCCGGTGCAGACCAAGCTGAGCGTGGGACCGGCCGGTGACGCGTACGAGCAGGAGGCCGACCGGGTCGCCGAGCGGGTGGTCGGGATGTCCGGGCCGGCGGGCGTCAGCGATCCGGCGGGGGACGGGCCGCGCATCGACATCCAGCGCCTGGCGACCGGTCCGGCCGCTCCGACCAGCCCGGTCGGACCGGCCGGCGGGTCGTGCGACGCCCCGCTGCCCACCGGCGGCGGCCGCCCGCTGTCCGCCGCCACCCGCGCGTTCATGGAGCCCCGCTTCGGGCAGGACTTCGGCGACGTACGCGTGCACAGCGGCCCGGACACACACCAACTGGCCGCCCGTATCCAGGCCCGCGCCTTCACCCACGACAACCACGTCCACCTGGGCGGCGGCGAGAGCGAGCACAACCACCGCCTGATCGCCCATGAGCTGACCCACGTGGTGCAGCAGCGGGGCGGCGCGACGGCGGCCTCGGGAACCGGCGCGACGGCGACGGTGGCGCCGCCCTCGCGGGGAACCGTACAGCGGGCGATCAGCCCGGAGCTGGCACAGATCGAGGACTACCTCAGCTACGGAATCTTCGACTGGGCCATCACCGACGCGGAGGCGGTACGGGCTCTGACGCTGCTCAAGTCGCTGTCCCGCTTCCAGCAGGCGGCCTTCTTCACCGAGGCGACGTACGCGGGCCGGCTGCGCGGGAACCTGCCGGACGACCGGGTGGCGGAGCTGGACGCGCTGGCCGCCGACGCGGCCGGCCTGCAACCGCCCGCGGCGACCGTCGAAGCCATCGAGGACCGGCTCTCCTACGGCCTGTTCGACTGGGTGGTCACCGACAGGGACGCGGTCGAGGCGCTGGAGATGCTCAAGCAGCTCTCGGGCGGCCAGTTGGCCACCGCGCTGGCCGCGATCAACTATGGCCGCCTGATGGACAATCTGCCGGACGCGCGCAAGCCGGAGCTGACCGAGCTGTACGACCGGGGCCTGGGCCTGGGCGGCGCCCGCGAGACCGAGGAGCAGGAACACCCGGGCACCCTCATCAGGAGCATCTCCTTCAAGTCCGACCACGGGATGATGAAGGACAACACGGAGGACTGGGGCAACTCCGGCCGGCTGTACGGCGAGCCCGAGTGGTTCGCCGACAAGGGCAAGGTGGTCAGCCACCCGGTCAGCCAGACCCGCAACACCGCCGTGCGGGTCGATCTGGGCCTGAACGTACTGCCGGCCGACGCGCCCCCCGCTCCGGTACGGCTGACCGGCCGCAGCTCCGAGCCGGCGCTGAACTTCGACTTCACCGGCAGCATGCGGGGCGGCCTGAACCAGAGCCTGCCGATGACCTCCGCCGCCGCGCTGCCGGACACCATCACCGCGCTGGAGAACCGGCAGATCGTCTGGAACCTGGAGTGGCGGGACTGGAAACACGAGGTCGGCCGGACGCGGCACTCCCTCTACGTCACGGCCGCCACGCCGCTGGCGCCGGGCGAGGTCACCGACAAGCGGATGCGCGCGGCCGTATCGATGGTCGGTTCGGTCGCCCGGCAGATCGGCAGCCTCGACCCCCATCCGCTGGTGTCGGGAATCATGAGCAACTGGGGCGTCTACAACCTGGACGTGGTGCTCCCCAACGCCTGGGAGCTGGCCGACAACATCAGCCGCGGCGCCCAGTGCATCGACATCGTCCGCTTCGTCCAGGCACTGCTCCAGACCGTCGGCGCGCCGGGCGTCACGGCCGCGGTGGTGGTCTGGGCCAAACCGGACAGCCCGCTGGTCCCCGAGGAGAGCATGTTCCCGCACGGCGGACTGCACACCGTCGGCGCGCACCCCGCGCACCCCACCTGGTTCCCCGGGCTGATGGACGCCAACGGGTGCCCCAACGCGTTCGAGGCCGCGCTGCGGTTCGACCACGGCGGTCTGCGCCGCTATTACCCGGGCGGGGTCGACATGGCTCGCGTCTACTCCACGCCCCTGGACGTCCTCCGGGTCTTCCAGTGCTTCGCATGGCTCAGCCCGATCTCCCATCGCCATTTCAACATTCAGGTGATCGCGGCGACCTACCCGGACGGCACGTGCAGCACCGGCGAGGTGACCTGTGGCTGACGCGGACGAGCCTGTGAGCGGCGGCGCGGAGCTGCTGGCCCTGCTCCGCCGGCGCCTGCTGGCGTCCTTCGGGGTCGAGGGCCGGCCGGATGTACGGGTGCTGTCCGACGACCAGCTCCTCGTCTCCCGGAACCTGGTGCGGAATCCGTCCCTCGGACGGCGCGGCAAGGCGGAGACCTACGTGCCCGGCGCCGACGGCTACCGGATTCACGTCGCCCGGCGCTCGGCTGAGGCGCACGCGGCCACGGCTGCCCTGTCCCAGCGGATCACCGGCCCCGCCGGACGCCCGCCCGACGGGGACGCCCGCACCGTACGGCTGCGGGTGGACCGGGACGACCTGTGCCCGGAATGGACGCTGACCGACAGCCGGGGGGCGATCGTCACGGTGCACGCCGTCTGCGGCTCGCCGCGGGTGCTGGAAGAGGTCAACGCGATTCTCGGAGAGATCGAGGCGGTGTTGCTGGTATGACCGACGGCTTCCCCAACAAACCGAAGATTCTGCGCGGCGCATTCGTGGAATTCGGGCTGAGTCTGCCGCCGCTGCTGGTGGTGTTCCAGTTCAACCCCGTGCAGTTGACCCGCAACCGGGGGCTCTCGTACAGCTTCCCCGGGGCTCCGGACGCGGCGTCCAAGTCCTCGGCCGTGCCGCAGCGCACCCTGCGGAACTTCCACGGCGGCTTCTCGAATCTGCTCAGCCTCCAGAAGGAACAACTGGTCACGGTGGAGGAGCAGAAGCTCGGGTTCGACATCCGCCTTGACGCCACCGACCGGCTCAATGAGGGCGACACCATCACCGAACAGTTCGGCATCGCGCCGCAGATCGCCACCCTGGAGCTGATGACGTACCCCAAGCGGGAGAGCCTGCTCGGGTCGCTCGCCGACCTGCTGCCGGTCAAGCCCAAGGGGTTCAGCTTCACCCGCAGCACCAACCCGCCGCTGATCCTGTTCATCTTCGGCCGCAAGCGGGTGCTGCCGGTGAACATCAACACCATGAACATCACCGAGACGGAGTTCAGCACCGACCTGAACCCGGTCCGGGCCACGGTGGCCGTCAGCCTGACCGTCATCGAGGGCAAGAGCGTGCCGTACCTCTACTCAAAGGCCATGACCGAGGGGATGTCGGTGCTCAACCTGGCCAACATCACCGACGTCGCAAACGTCGTGGTTCCGGGGTGAGTGACATGTTCAGCAAGGAGTCGCGCTACCGCAGGGTGGACAACGTAGCGGTGCCCGACGCCCGCGGCCGGGTGCTGGCGTCCAAGGGCATCCGGCCGCTGCCCGAGGTCACCGGCACCGTCACCCACACGGTGGACTCCGGTGACCGGCTGGACCAACTGGCCTTCACCTACTACGGCAAGCCCTTGGACTATTGGCACATCTGCGACGCCAACCCGCAGTTCCTCTCCCCGCTCGCGCTGCTGAACGAGGAGCCGGTGGTCACCACCCGCTTCCCGCTCACCGCCCCGGCCGCCGGCCCGCCCTGGGCCGCGCTGCTCGGCAAGCTGTCCGGGACGGTGGGCGTGGAGGGCGTGACGGCGGCCGAGGACGTGGCCCTGGTGCCGCAGCGGCAGACGGTCGGCGGGCAGCAGGTCACCGTCGTGGTGGAGGTCTTCACCCGGGCCGTGCTCGTGACGTACAACCGGAACAACGTGAGCGCGCAGTCGGTCTCCGGGGTGATCGCGGCGGCCGGCTTCGCGGTCGGTCCGCCGGTCGACCAGGGGCGGCTGGGGCAGCGCATCGTGATCCCCGCCGCGGTGAGCGGCTAGGGCGGCGCGGTGAAACACGACGAGCTGCACGTGAAGATCGACGGCGTCGAGCTGGACGACCTCCTCTACAACGACCTGCTGAGCCTGGAGGTCGAGCTCGACGAGGACCTGGCCGGGATGTTCCGGATGACCGTGGCGCTGCTGCTGAGCGCCGACGGAACATGGAGCCACCTGGACGACGAGCGCCTCACCCTCTGGCGGCGGGTGGCCGTCACAGCGGGTTTTGAAGGCGACACCCAACAGCTGCTGAGCGGCTACATCACCCACCTGCGCCCGCACTTCGGCCCCGGCCTCGATCAGTGCCGGCTGGAGGTCTGGGGGATGGACACCAGCGTGCTGATGGACCGCGTGGACACGCTGAAGGCCTGGCCGAACACCAAGGACAGCGACATCGCGGCCGAGACGTTCCGGGCGTACGGCCTGATCCCGCAGGTCACCGACACCGAAGTCATCCATGAGGAGGAGGTCTCCACCATCATCCAGCGGGAGACCGACATACAGCTGCTCAAGCGGCTCGCGCTGCGCAACGGCTTCGAATGCTTCGTGGACGGAGACACCGGCTACTTCCAGCCGCCCGCGGTGGACGAGACCTCGCAGCCCGTGCTGACCGTGCACTTCGGCGAGGACACGAACGTCAACCGGTTCGGCCTCGAAGTCAACGCGCTGGCACCGACGGACGTGGTGATGTTCCAGGTGGACCGGATCACCGGTGACGTACTGGACGCGACGGCGGAGCCGGGCCGGCAGTCGGCGCTCGGCGCGCAGCCGGCGGCGAGCCGGCTCGGTCCGGGAATGGAGCCCGGACTCGTCTGCGTGGCGCAGTCTGCGGCCGCCGGTGTTCAGACGATGACCGCGCTCTGCCAGAGCCTGCACGACCAGGGGACGTGGTTCGTGACCGGCGAGGGCGAGGTCGCGGCCAACCAGTACGGCAGCATCCTCAAGCCGCGCGGCACCGTCACCGTCAAGGGCGTCGGGGAGACCCACAGCGGGGTCTACTACGTCACGCACGTCACCCACAGGTTCACCGTGGAGGGCTACGTCCAGTCCTTCCAGGTCAAGCGGAACGCCCTGATGCCCACCGGCCGCGAGAACTTCGCGGCCGACGGCGGGGCGCTGGGGACAGGGAGCGGATGATGACTCTCGAACGCATCGTGGCCGGCCTGGTGGAGGACACCGGCCGCCGCTGCTACGGCAAGTACCGGGGCACCGTGGTGGACAACGAAGACCCGTCCCGGCTGGGCCGGCTCAAGCTCACCGTGCCGGACGTATTCGGCCCCGATCTGGTCACCGGCTGGGCCGCCGCCTGCGTCCCCTACGGCGGCGCGGCGGACCAGGGCCTGCTGTTCGTCCCGGAGCGCAAGGCCGGGGTCTGGGTCGAGTTCGAGCAGGGAGACCCGGAGTTCCCGATCTGGGTCGGCGCCTACTGGAGCAAGAAGCCCGGCACGGGAAGTCAGCTGCCCAAGCCGCAGGCCGACGACGGCACCGAGGAGAAAGAGGTGCAGGCCTCGCCCACCCGGAAGATCATCAAGACGCTCAAGGGCCACACCATCCAGTTCGAGGACGCGGCCGGCAAGGAGGCGGTCCTCGTCCGCGAGGGCAGCCGGGGCCACGTGATCAGGATGGACCGGGACGGCATCTCGATCACCGACGCGACCGGCAACGCGCTCAGGCTGACCGCCGACGCCGTCACCCTCACCGCGAAGACTCCCCTGACGATCGACGCCGCCGGCCAGTCGGTGACGATCGTCTGCGCCGCCCTCGACGTGAAGAAGGGCTGAACCGATGGGCAAACAGGTCGTGGTCAAGGGCGACAGCGTCAAGGGCACCGATACGCACAACGTCACGGGCTGCATCGCGAGTCCCCCCGGGCCCTACACCGGCGTAGCCGACTTCACGTACGACGGCGCGATGACGGAGGGGCTCAGCGACTTCGTACGGATCGCCGGGGTCCCGGTGGCCCTGGTGACCAGCCGCAGTTCGCTCAACGCGGGCGAGGCCGTCGCTCCGACGGGCAAGCACTCCGGGCCGCTGGGCGGCAACTTCATACCGACCGCGCCGCTGCCGGTCCCGCTCTCGGTGAAGATCACCGACACTCCGCTGGGCACGGGAATTCCCAACTCGGCTGCGGGCAGCGCCCTGTTGACCGTCAACGGCGTCAAGGTCCTGCTGGACGCGGACAAGATCGACACATGCAGCGGGACCGGCGCACCGGCCGGCTCGGCGGTGACCTCGAAGGGACAGGACTTCGTGACCTGTTCGGCGTGAGGGGCCGCGGACGATCCTCCCGCGGACCGTGACCGACGGGACCGGAAATCCGGCAGACGGGAAGAGGAAGAGGAGGGGAGAAAGTGGCGACGGGGTTCGGATTTCCGTTCGGTGTCAATCAGGCGGGCGCGATCGCGCCCGCCCCGGACGAGAACGCGGAACTGCGCGGCAAGGTCATCCAGGTGCTCTTCACCGCACCGGGGGAGCGGATCAATCAACCGGAGTTCGGCTGCGGGCTGTTCAACCTGGTCTTCGACCCCAACAACACCATCATGGCCGCAGCGGTCGAGTTCACCGTCGGCCAGGCGCTGACCCGGTGGCTGGGCGACGTCCTGGTGGTGGGCGCGGTGGACGTACAGGCCCAGGACGAGGCGCTGACCGTGGAGGTGGCCTACGTACGGCGCCAGGACCTCACCCGGCAGGCGGTCCGGGTCCACTTCAGATGACCCCGCGTACACCCCGGACCCGTACGCGCGCACGTGAGGCAAGGACGATGTGATGGCTGAGATCAAACGGACGGACGACCGGCCGGTTATCGATTACATGGCCCGGGACTACGAGAGCCTGCTGCGGGCCATGCGCGACCTGATCCCCCAGAAGCTGCCGGAGTGGCGGGACTTCGCCAACGAGGCGGACTTCGGCAATGTGCTGCTGGAGCTGTTCGCGCACCTCGGTGACATCCTCAGCTACTACCAGGACCGGGTGGCCAACGAGAGCTTCCTGGGCACCGCGCGCACCCGCGGCAGCGTCATCGAGCATCTGCGCCTGATCGGATACGAACTGGGCACGGCGGCCCCGGCGGCGGCCTCGCTGAGCCTGACCGTGCCGGGCACGGTGAACGCGACGGTCACCGTCTCCAAGGGGGACGCGTTCGCCACCAGGAGCCAGCGGGACCGGCCCGGCGTCAGATTCGAATACACCCGCGAGGCTCCGCTGACGATCGACTTCGGCGCGATCGGCGCCGACCCCGTCACCGGGCGGAAGGTCTTCGGGCCCGCGCAGGGCGGCATCCCGGTCGAGGAGGGCCGGCTGATCAAGGACGAGCTGCTGGGCACCTCCGACGGCACACCGAACCAGCGGTTCCCGCTGGCGCACACCGGCCTGATCCTGCGCCCCCCTGGCCCGGCGGGACAGCCCGGCCGTGACCTGCTGCTGGTGACCCGGCTGGCGGCCGTCACGGACGCCTGGACGCTGCGGGAGAGCCTCGCCTTCAGCCAGGCCGGCCAGAAGGACTACGTGGTGGAGATCGACGCCGACGACCGGGCCGGCATCCTCTTCGGAGACGGCACCCTCGGCGCGATCCCGCCGTCGGGGGCACTCATCAGGGCCACCTACCGGGTCGGCGGCGGAACGGCGGGCAACGTGCCCGCGAACGCCGTGACCACCATCGTCGGCGCCCCCCAACTGGCCCTGCTGGGAGCGACAGTCGCCAACCCCGCCCCCGCCACCGGCGGCTCCGGGCGCGAGAGCATCGAGCACGCGGTACAGCACGCCCCGGCCGTGTTCCGCTCGCTCCGGCGCGCGGTGACCGCCGCCGACTACGAGGCGCTCGCGCTCAGCTTCAAGGGCGTCGGCAAGGTGCACGCGGACGCCACCGGCTGGAACCAGGTGACGCTCTACGTGGCCCCGGAGGGCGGCGGCAAGGTCAGCGACGTGCTGGAGGCCGGCCTCCAGGGCTACTTCGAGGACAAACGGATGCTCAGCCAGATCGTAGAGATCGCGGACGTCGACTACATCCCCGTCCATGTCACGGCCGAGCTCGCGATCGAGAGCTTCTACGTCCGCGCGGACGTGGTGGCCGCGGTGCAGGCGGCGGCGGCCGGACTGCTCGCGTTCGACCGGGTCGGCTTCCAGCAGACCGTTTACCTGAGCAAGTTCTACGAGGAGACCCAGGACGTCCCCGGCGTCATCTTCGTGAACATCACCGAATTCCGCCGCGGCGACCGCCCGTCCCCGGCGGTCGACCCGCTCGGCAAGCTCGCCCTCGGCCCGAACGAGGTGCCGGTCATCCCCGCCGACCCCGACTACGCCCCCGGCCTCAAGGTCGTGGTCGTCAACCAGGGAGGGCAGTGAGCGTGCGGCTGCTGGACATCACCGCCACCGCCCACCGGGACGGCAACAGGATCGACCTGGCCTGGCGGAACCCGGATCCCGGGCGCGCGCCCGGCGTGCGGGTGGTGCGCCGCGAGGGCACCCACCCGGCCGGCCCCGACGACGGCTTCACCGTCGCCCACGCCCTCGGCCTCAACAGCGCTTCCGACACCGTCGGCCTCCAGGGCGAGACGGTCTACTACTACACGCTGTTCCCCTTCAGCGGCTTCCCGGCGCCCGCGTTCGATCCCGACCCGCACAACCAGGCCTCGGCGATGGCCATCTCGCCGTACGACTTCGCGGGCCGCCTCTACGCGATGCTGCCCGCCGTGTACCGCCGCTACGACGCCGAGCGCACACCCCCGGCCGGCAGCGGGCTGCCGGCCGCCGACCGCGACAAGGGGCAGCTGCGCCGCTTCCTCGACCTGCCGGGCGGCGAACTCGACCGGCTCTACAGCTTCACCCGCGCCGCCCTCGCCTTCGCCGACCTGAACCGGGTCGACGGACGCCTGCTGCCGCTGCTCGCCCAGTGGATCGGCTGGCAGACCGACTTCGGCCTGCCGCTGGACGCGCAGCGCAACGAGATCCGCTTCGCACCGCGGATCTACCGGACCACCGGCGGGGTCCCCACCCTGGACGCCACGGTCGCCCGGGTCACCGGCTGGGGCAACCGCACCAAGGAATTCGTGCACAACGTGGCCCGCACCAACCAGCCGGAGCGGCTGAACCTGTGGTCGGCGCTGCGCGACACCGCGGGCAGTCTGACGGCCCCCGCGCTCGCCTCGGTCAACTTCGCCTACGACGGGCGGCCCGCGGCCGTCCAGGACGAGGACGGCTCGGCGCTGTTCTTCTACCACACCTACCGGCAGCACGGCTGGGACATCTGGTCCAAGCGGTTCGCCGCCGGGGCATGGCAGCCCAGCCGCCCGGTGGTGGACCAGCCGGGCATCGACAAACACCCCTCCACAGCACTCCAGTTGAACAAGCTCTGGCTCTTCTGGCAGAGCTACGACCCCGAGCGGCCGCCGGCCGACCGCAAATGGCGCGTCTTCTTCTCCACCCGCACCGGCACGACCTGGACACCGCCGGCCGTGTTCGGCGACCCGGCCACCGAGCGGCGGATGCCGACCGCCGTCGCCGACAACACCGGCGGGGTGTGGCTGTTCTGGCTGGAGCTGACCGGCGGCACCTGGCAGCTGCGGTACAACCGGCACAACGGCGCCGCCTGGCAACTGGACGTCCCGCAGACCCTGCCGCTGGACGGCGGCCAGGCCCCGCGCGTCGAGGACGACCTGTTCGCGCTGTTCCACCCGACGAGCACGACCCAGCGGCTGTGGCTGTTCTGGGCGCGCCGCGAGCCCGGCGGTCCCGCAGGACAGACCCGGTGGAGCATCGTCCACCGCGTCAAGCAGGGCCTGGACCCGGCCGCCGCCGACTGGTCCGCGATCCGCGCGCTGCCCAAGGCGGGCGCCGGCGGCTACCACGACCGGCAGCCCGCCCCGCTGCTCACCGCCAACGGCAACATCGAGCTGTTCTGGAGCTCCACCCAGCGGGGCGGCTGGTCGATCCTCCGCAACACGCTGACCGTCTCCACGCTCACCTGGGGGACCAACCAGCCGGTGGTCGGCGGCCCGTACGCGCGCCGGGGCCCGCTGGCGGTGGACACCGGCGCCGGCACGCTGCTCACCTACCGCTCCAACGAGAGCCTCACGTACGACAGTTCGGCTTACGGCGCGACCCACACCCTGGACCACCGCTACGCCGGCACGACCACCGTGGACACCGGCGGGACGGCGAAGCTCGCGCTGCGCGGCACCTTCGAGGACTTCCAGACCTATACGTACGACGCCGGGTCCGCCGGGACCGCCGGATCCGGCCGGGTGCGCACCAATGACAACCGCATCGCGCGGGACACCGTCGGGCTGTACCTCAACCCGGACATCACGGACCCGGACGAGATCAAGGCGGTGATCTCCCGGCTCGCCGGCGTACTGGCCGACGTCATCCCGGCGACCTCGCGCCCGGTCTTCATCACTCCATGACCGGCTGCCTCGACCGCACGAAAGAAGGGGGGACCATGGCGGACTATTCACAGTCACCGCTCGAACTGCTGCTGGCCAACCAGCGGAAGGGATACGTGGGAATCCACATCGAACAGGGAGTGCCGCTCCTGGAGCGCGACCTGAACCTGCTGCACGACCTGATCGCGGCCACGGTGCGCGCGGTCATCGCCCGCTACATCGGCAACGGAGCGCCGGCCGGGGCGAACGGCTTCGCCGTCCAGGCGCTGCCGGCCGGCCAGAACAGCCAGGACTTCCGCATCGCGGCCGGCGACGGCGGCCCGGGCACCTGCCTGGTGGGCGGGCTGGAGGTGGGCATTCCGGCAGCGGTCACCTACAAGAGCCAGCCCGGCGTACCCGCGCTCACCACGCCCACCACCGCCCAGCCCGACCCGCGCGCCGACACGGTCTTTCTGGACGTCTCGCTGGCGGAGGTGGACGCGACGGTGGACACCGACCTGGCCAACAGCCTGGACGTGGGTGTCGAGACGTCGGTACGGCTCAAGCCGGTCTGGGTGGTACGGGTCGCGGAGGGAGTCCCGGTACCGGCCGCGCCCGCCGGGCACACGTTCTACCCGCTGGCCGCACTCCAGCGCCGGCGGAACCAGGACACCATCGACGCGGCGGTCCTCACCGATCTGCGGCAGCGCCGGCTGACCGTGTCCGACGTGGAGCGCAGGCTGAGCCTGGTGGAGAAGACGCTGCTGCTGCCCGCCTTCGTCCCCCAGCCGCTGCCGCAGTTCGTACCGAAGAGCGGCGTGATCAACCAGCCGATCACGGTGAACGGCTCCAACCTCAGCATCGGCACCCCGACGGTCCGTTTCGGCAATCTGACGGCCAAGGTCTCGGGAGCGGCGTCGGCGACCCAGATCGTGGCCCGGGTGCCCGGCGGCCTCACGCCGGACGGTACGCCGGTGCAGGTCAAGGTCACCCTCGCCAACGTCGGCGGGGCGGTGCTCAGCGACGACGCCTTCACGGTGCAGCCCGCGCCCGCGTTCGCCGACCCGCCGAGCCCGCAGTTCGGCCCGGTCAACGGCACCCCCGGCACCCAAGTCACCCTCAACGGCTTCAACTTCAACGCGGGCGCGGCGCAGGTGCAGTTCGCCGCCGTGGCCGCCACGATCGTCGGCACCCCGACGAACACCGCGCTCGTGGTGCAGGTGCCGCCGGGCCTGGTGCCGGCGGGCAGCACCAACGCGGACGTCAGGATCACCGTGACCACGACGGCGGGGACCGCGGTCAGCGACGACACCTTCCGGGCCGAACTGAACATCCCCGCCCCGACCTTCGCCGTCCCGCCCTCGCCCCAGTTCACGCCCAAGAGCGGGGTGGCCGGCCAGACCGTCACCCTGAACGGCAGCAACTTCAACTTCGCCCCGGTCACGGTCAAGTTCGACACCGCCGCCGCGACCATCGTCGGCTCGCCCTCGGCGGCCCAGATCGCGGCCCAGGTGCCCGCGGGCCTGACGGCCCCGGGCACCTCCAAGCCCGTCAAGATCTCGGTCAGCACCGCCGGCGGGACCGTCACCAGTACCGACACCTTCACCGTCAACGGCTAGGTAGGGAAACCGCCATGACATTCCGCGTCTACCCCGACCCACCGACCACTCCGCTCAAGATCAACCCCGGCGCCACGGAGGCCGTCTCGATCATTCAGCAGCTCACCGGGGAGGCGGTGCCTCCGGGCTCGTACCCCAGGATGATGTTCTTCCGGGTGGCCATGGTCGGCGGCCTCACCCCGCCGACGCTGTTCCTCCAGGCGGGCAACGGCACTCCGGTGGAGATCATCACTTTCACCACCGGCGTGTTCGTGCAGGTGGCCGGCCAGCCGGACCGCTACGTCGGCGATGTGGTCCGGATCAACGAGACGGACAACGTCATCCAGATCCGGATGGGATTCGACCAGGCCGCCGGCCCCGACGAGACCTGGCATCTGCTCATCAAGAACAACGACCCGGCCAAAGCCAGGGAGTTCACCTGGGTGGTGGCGCAGACCATCGCCGAGACCGCGCAGCCGTGGATCGACATCACGCCCGCCCAGCTGCCGTACCACCCGCTCGTCAACGAATCCCTCACCGAGAGCGTGCAGGTGGCCAACAAGGGCACGGGGGCGCTCAACATCACCGGCGTCGGCCCGGCCCTGCCGACCGGCTTCGTGGTGAGCACCCCGCTGCCGCTGACCGTCCCGCCCTCCGGCACCTCGCCGCTGGCCGTCACCTTCACCGCGCCCGCCGCACCGCCGGCGCCCGACGGCAGGACCCTCGCGACCACCTCCCTCACCGCCTCCCCGGCCGACACCACGGCGGGCACCGGCGCCGGGCACAGCGGGCAGCTCTCGCTCGTCGCCACCACCCAGCGGCTGGAAGTCGTGCTGCTGCTGGACTCCTCGGGCAGCATGGACTGGGACCCGCTCGGCAATACGCTGCCGCCCGGCGCGACCACCCGGCGCTGGGACGAACTGGTCTCCGCGAACAGCCAGTTCCTGAATCTGCTCGCACTCTTCGGCCAGGGCATCGGCCGGTTCGGCATCGCACGCTTCCCCGCCGGAGACCCGCAGAACCCCGCCTCCTTCGACATCGTGCCGATGACGGCGATCCCGAACGAGGCCGGAATGGCCGCCGCGAAGGCCGCGGTCAAGGCGATCCAGCCGGCCGGCGGTACCCCGATGGGCGACGGGCTCGACCATGTGCTCGCCCCCGCCACCAGCTTCTTCGGCACCGACCAGCTCAGCGTGAGCGCCGACCGGCGCTGGCTGATCCTGATGAGCGACGGCGCGCACAACTCCGGCACCCACAACCCGCTGGAGTTCATCGCCCCGCCGGCGGGCACCGCGCCGGCCGGCACCTCGCTCGCCCAGCGGAACATCGCGCTGTTCGCCGTCGCCTACGGCATCGACGGGCACACCGACGTGAACCACCCGCTGATGACCCAACTGGCGGCCGGATCACTCGACGGCGGCAATAAGCGCTATGTGGACGACGAGAAGATCACCGGCCAGGATCTGGCGGTGATCCTGCGCGACGCCCTCAAGTCCGGCCTGGCGCCCGTCTCCTCACCGCTGGACCGGCAGTCCGTCTTCGTCATCGGCGACGACGAGGTGCGGCACGAGGCGGTCATCACCCCGTACGACAGCAAGGCCGCCTTCACCCTGAGCTGGAACACCCCCGACTCGGACCGGCTGCGGCTGGAGCTGCTCACCCCGAACTGCGAGCTGATCACGCCGGAGAACGCGGGCCAGGGCAGGTTCGA
The DNA here is from genome assembly GCF_035828615.1 of Streptomyces sp. H27-D2. Taxonomy (NCBI): domain Bacteria; kingdom Bacillati; phylum Actinomycetota; class Actinomycetes; order Kitasatosporales; family Streptomycetaceae; genus Streptomyces; species Streptomyces sp. H27-D2. The sequence continues at coordinate 27,737 of NZ_JAYMZR010000058.1, forward strand.
GCAGGTCACCTTCATCGGCGAGGACCGCTCGCAGATGTACTTGATCAACCCCGACTTCCTGCGCGCGCCCGCCTCGAACGGCAAAGCCGGCGTCGAGAGCGGCACCGGGGGCGGGAACGGGGACGGCGGCGGCCGCGCGCGGCACGGCACCTGGAAGTTCGTGATCACCGGCCCGGACGGCGGCATCATCCTGGGCGCGGACGAGCCGGACGCGGAGAACTACGCGTACGACGTGCTCGTCGACTCCACCCTGCGGATGGAGGTCGGCCTGGACCATGACACCTACTTCGCCGGGGACCCGGTCAACGTGACCGCACGGCTCACCATCGGCGGCCGTCCGGTCGCCGGCGCGGCCGTATCGCTCTCCACCACCGCCCCCGACCAGTCGGCGGACAATCAACTGGCCGCCCTGCGGGTACCGGAAGAGGCACTCAAGCGGGCCAGGGAAATCCTCGCGGGCAAGGACGCCAGCGAGCTGCTGATCAAGCAGCTGGGCGCGCAGCTGGCCGGTCTGGACATCGACAGCAGCCGCAGCCGGACCGCCCTGCAGATGAGCGACCCGGACGGCACGGGCGTCTACCGGACCGCCTTCACCGACACCTCGACGCCCGAGCACTACACCTTCTACGTCACCGCCACCGGCGTCACCGACGACGGCGCCCCCTTCCACCGCGAGGGCAAGCAGGAGACCTTCGTACTGGTCCGGCCCGAGCCGGAACACACCCAGCTCGACCTGCGGCAGTCGGAGCCCGGCGTCATCGACGTGACCGTCATCCCGCGCGACCGGTTCGGCAACGTCCTGCTGGTCGACCCGGCCACCACCGGAGGATTCGGCCTGACCGCGCTGGGCGGCAGGCCCGGCGGCCTGACCAGCGCGCTGGACGGCACGTACACCGGCTCGGTGACCTTCGATCCGAAGGTCAACCCCGCCATCGGGTTCCAGTTCGGCGGCCGGGAGGTGCTCGTTCCCAAGCCCGTGCCGCCGATCGCCGACCTGCAGTACGTGAACCGCGTGATCCGCTTCGACGCGGGCGCGATCAAGAGCGCCAACCAGCACGCCGACCCGCAGGCGGCGCTGGGCAGCGTCGTGGGCAAGCCCGCGACCAAGTTCCTCTCCCTCGGCGCACTCGGCGCCCTGGTGGCCGCCATCGACCACCGGGTCATCCTCGCCGGCGGCAACGACGCGGACGTCACGGTCTTCGTCCGGCCGGACACGGATCTGCGCTCCTACCGGGTGGAGGCCTACTCGGTGGACCACAGGAAGTGGGTGCCGCTCGGCGAATCGACCGGCATCACCCAGTCGTTCGGCCTGCGCCGGGCCAAGCTGAAGTTCGCCATCGCCCTGAGGATCACCGACACCAGCGGCCGCACCCGCGGCGACGATCTCAAGCCGCTGACCACCCCGGGAGTGAGCGTACGAGGCATCGGGGCGGCCAGGACCACCAAGGATCTGCCCTGCAACCGTGATCAGCTGCCGGACTGGTTCCCCTGGCCCCGGTAGAGCCGAGCGAGTGACGCTGCACGGGCCCGGTGTCCGCCGGGTGCCGGGTGGGTGCCGGGCCCGTGCAGCGTGCACAGCGCGACCCGAGCCACGCTCGTCGCTCGAAACGCCTGAGCGCCTGAGCCCGTCGAGGTCGGCTGGCTCGTCCCGCGTTGAATCCGGTGGTCAGTACGGTGGGCGTGTGATCGAGAGCTGGCACACAACCGACCCTGGAGTTCTGCGGCTTCCCTCCGGCCGGCTGGTCCGAGGCCGTGCGCTCCGCCGACCGCTCATCGCGGGACCGGTGCCTGACTTCGCCGTCTATCTGCTCAACCAGCAGCCCCCCGAGGTCTCGTGGGAAGCGCGCTGGCTGCGCTGGCCGGACTTCCGGCTGCCCAGCAGCCACTCGCAGGCCCAGGAGATGCTCGGGGAGGCATGGGCTCGCGCGGCCACTGAACGCGTCGAGGTCGCGTGCGGTGGCGGCCGTGGCCGGACCGGCACGGCTCTGGCTTGCCTCGCCGTCCTCGACGGTGTGCCACCGGAGCAGGCGGTGGACTTTGTACGTCGGCACTACGCTTCCCGCGCAGTCGAGACCCCCTGGCAGCGGCGCTACGTGCTTCGCTTCGCCGACTGACCGCCGGCCATTTCGGGCGAGCGCCGAGTGGTGTCCGGTCACCCTCGACATGCCGTAATGTTCATCTTACCGACGCGGGGTGGAGCAGCTCGGTAGCTCGCTGGGCTCATAACCCAGAGGTCGCAGGTTCAAATCCTGTCCCCGCTACGACACGCGAAGGCCCGGCAGCTCGCTGCCGGGCCTTCGCGCATGGGGCGTGCGGGGATACAGGGGATACGCGGGGCTTCGCTCGCTTTCAGGCCGCGCCGTGATTCCAGTGTCCCACCAGGTCCGTGTACAGCGCGGACAGGGTTGTCAGCAGCGCCTTGTCCCCGTCCAGCAGGAGGATGCGGGCCGCCCTGCGGGCCGAGCTGATGCGGTGGGCTCACGATGACGGTGCCGCCGCGGGCGAAGAAGGCGTGTTCCGCGCGGGCTTCGGCTCTCGGGTCGAGGTGCGAGGTGCGAGGGTAGCCCCCTACAGGGGTACGGCAGCCCGCTCCAATCCGACCAGCGGTCCGGATCGGGGTCCGGCAACGTACGGCGGGCGAACTCGGCGACCCCAGCGCCGCTGACCGCGCCGGCGGCGTCAGCGTTCTCCTGGGCGCAACCCGTCGGGAACATCGGTGGCCGTCGCGTCGTTGAACAGATTGCGGGTGCTGGTCGGGACTGTGTACCCGGGCCCACTTATCGCCCATGGGGACGATCGTTCGGCTGAAGCCCCATGGAGCCTTTCGCCGCGAGGCGACCACCCACCAGCATCCGCCTCGTAACCGGCCCCGGCTGAGTCTCCCCCGTCTCGGCTGGGGTCTCTCTGTCTGCTCACCGGCCGGTCCGGCGAGCGCGGCTGCGCCGCAGCCCTCGCGTGAAGTGGTGACCGGTGGGTGCCTTTGGAGCGCTCGGCAGTGCGTTCTGTCGCGGGTCGAACGCCCGGAACCGCTCGTCCCCTCCCGCTCTCCGGCCTGAGCCCGCTGGGGACCTCCAACTCTCGCTCCGGTGCACACCGACCGTCTCGAAGGCGTGCGCCAATATCAGCCGGATCGCTCACCGGCATCCCTCACGACGTGTTGACCGCGTCGAGGTGGTGCGAGACGGTCCGGCCGATCTGGGCCAGCGCTGCCGGCTGGGTCATGGCGTGGTGGGTGCACGCGACGTCGTGGGATTCGATGCGGCCCGTCACCAGCGGCCGCCATGCCTCGCTGGTGGGGGCGTGTGCGGGCTTGCCCTGTGTGGCGTGGAAGTACAGCAGGTCACCGTCGAAGACGCCCTCGACGACCGTCGGCAGGAGCTTGACGGAGTTGGTGAGGACCGCGGTCACCGCCGCTGCGTGATGGTCGCCGAGGCCGGAGTGTTCCGCCCAGGTCGGCAGGGGCTTCGTGGTCCCGTCCGCGCTGAGGGTCGCCTCGGCACCGGCGCCGGCGGCCGTGACCGTCGGAGCTCCGTCGGGTCGTTCCGGGGCGGTGCCGGCCGCTTCGAGGAGGAGGGCGCGGACATCCTGATCGGCGGGTGGACGAAGCCGTGCCCGCGGGTCGATGGGGCCGGAGTCGAGCATCGCCAGCAGAGCCACGCGCTCACCCTGGGACTGCAGCCGGACGGCGATGGCGTGGGACAGGGCGCCGCCGAGGGACCAGCCCAACAGGTGGTAGGGGCCGGTGGGTTGCACGGAACGGATGTGTTCCAGATAGTCGGTGATCATCTCCTCGAAGGTCGCGGGGAGCCTGCCGGGCCCCGCCAAGCCGCGCGCCTGCAGCCCGTACACCGGCAGGTCCGCCGCCAGGTGACGCGGCATCCCGGCGTAGCACCAGCTCAGACCGCCGGCCGGGTGGACGCAGAACAGCGGGGGCCGGGAACCCCCGGTGCGCAGCGGCAGCAGCATGCCGAAGGCGTCCCGTCGGGTGTCGGTGTCGAGCAGCCGGGACAGCGCGGCCACGGTCGGGGCCTCGAAGATCGCGCCGATGGACAGCTCGGTGCCCAGCGAGTGCCGGATGCGGCCGATGAGCCGGGCGGCCAGCAGCGAGTGCCCGCCCAGGGCGAAGAAGTCGTCGTCGATGCTGGTGCTCCGTACGCCGAGCACCTCGGTGAACAGCGCGCACAGCGTCTCTTCCTGTGGGCTGCGGGCCGGCCGGTCCGCGCGGTCCGCAGGGGGTTCGGGGGCCGGCAGGGCGGTGCGGTCCAGCTTGCCGTTCGCTGTCAGGGGGAGTGCGTCGAGGATGACGAAGGCGGCGGGCACCATGTAGTCGGGGAGCCGGGTCGTCGCCCAGATCCGCAGGCCGGCGGCGTCCACCAGAGCGTCGGCGGGGGTGCGTTGGGCCGGCACGGACTTGGGCGTGGTGCGGGCCGTGGGGACCACGTACGCGATCAGGCTCCGCTCACCCGGCCGGGATTCGCGTACCGCCACCGCCGTGTGCGCGACCCCCGGGTGGCGGTCGAGCGTGGTCTCGATCTCGCCCAACTCGATCCGGAAGCCGCGGATCTTGACCTGCTCGTCGCTGCGGCCGAGATACTCCAGTACGCCGGGCTCGGCCCAGCGCGCCAGATCGCCGGTGCGGTACATCCGCGCTCCGGGCGCGCCGAACGGGTCGGCGATGAACCGTTCCGCGGTCAGCGCCGGCTGGTCGAGGTAGCCGCGGGCGACCTGGCTGCCGGACAGGTACAGCTCGCCGGGCACGGCGGGGGGCTGCGGGTTCAGCGCCGCGTCCAGCACGTAGGCCCGCACATTGCGGCCGGGACGCCCGATGACCGGCTGGTCGCCCTGTTCGTCCAGGCGGCAGTAGACAGCGTCGACCGTGCACTCGGTGGGGCCGTAGTAGTTGTACGCGATCGTGCCGGGGCAGTCGCGCAGCGTCTGCCACAGGGCGGCGTCGAGGGCCTCGCCGCCGACCATCAGCAGCCGCGGGCGGTGCCGGTCGCCGGTGAGCAGCCCGGCGGCGATGAGCTGGTGGAGGTAGGAGGGGGTGAGGTCGAGGAAGTCGATCTCCCGCTTGGCGATGTGGTCGACGAGGGCGGCCGGGTCGAGCCGTACGGAGTCCTCGATCAGATGCAGTTCGTGACCGGCGGCCAGGAACAGCGGGCCTTCCCACGCGGTGTCGAAGGAGAACGTGGCGGTCAGGGCGGCGCGCAGCGGGCGGTCCGCCGCGGCGCTCGCGGGGGCGATGAGTTCGCTCCGGTGGTCGAAGTAGAGATTGGTGAGCTGGCGGTGTTCGACGACGACGCCCTTGGGCCGGCCCGTGGACCCGGACGTATAGCTGACGTACGCCGGATGGCCCGGCAGCAGGGGCGTCGTACGGTCGCGGTCGGTGGGGTCGGTGTCCGGGCGGCGGTCGAGGTCCCGGAGCGTGTCCGCGCCGTCGAGGAGCAGGGCGGGGGCGGTGGACCTCAGGGACGGCGCGCCGGCGGCTGTGGTGAGTACGCACAGCGGACGGATGTCGCCGAGCAGGAACCGGATCCGTTCCGCCGGATGGTTCCGGTCCAGCGGCACGCAGGCCGCGCCCGATTTGAGGACCGCCAGCAGCGCGACGAGGTGATCGGCCGTGCGCGGCAGCGCCAGCGCCACCCGGGTCTCGGGGCCGGCGCCGTGGGCGATCAGCAGGTGGGCCAGCCGGTTGGCCCGGGCGTTGAGCTCGGCGCCGGACAGTTCCATGTCCCCGCAGACCAGCGCGGTCGCCTCGGGGGCGCGGCGGGCCTGTGCCTGGATCAGCTCCGGGAGTGTCGTGGCGGGCACGGTGCGGGCCGTGTCGTTCCACGCGGACACCACCCGGTGGCGCTCGGCGTCCGCCAGCAGCTCGACGGCGCCGATCGGCCGGTCCTGGTCGACCGTGGCCAGTGTGTCCAGCAGGGCCAGGAAACGGCGGTGGTGGGCGGCGGTGACCTCGGCGCTGTAGAGGGCGGGACCGGCGTTGAAGTCGATGCGCAACGAGCCGTCGGCGGGCCGGTCGTACACATTGACGCCGAGACCGGTGACGGGGCCGTTGGAGAGGTTGTGCAGCACGGCGGGGTGCCGGCCGAAGGACAGCCGGGGGTCGTACCCCATGATGTTGATGCCCCAGTCGCCCAGGTACCCCTCGCCGTGGATGGTTCCCAGATCCTGGACGAGCTGCGGCGACGGATAGCGCTGGTGCCGCAGCAGACCCCGCGCCTGCTGCGCCGTGTGGCGCACGAGGTCGGCCACGGTGGTCCCCGGCCCCAACCGCACCGTCAGCGGCAGCACGTTGGCCAGCATGACCGGCACCCGCCGCGCCACGGCGCCGGAACGGCCGGTCACCGTCAGGTCGAGCGTCACCTCGCCGCGGCCGCTCATCCGGTGCACGTAGAGCGACAGCGCGGCCATCGCGGCCGACGGCAGGCCGGTCCTGGCCCGCCGCGCCAGGGCCCGCAGCCCGTCGGCGGCGGACGGGCCGACGTACCCGGTCTCCCGGACGAAGGTGTGCGGGACCGCCGTCAGCCGACGCGCCAGGTCCGACCCGGCCGGGCGGCCGGACGACTGCTCCGCCCAGTACCGCCGGTCCCGGGCGAACCGCTCGGACCGGAGGTAGTCGGCCTCGTCGGCGAGCAACTGCTCCAGCGTCCCGAACGGCGAGGGCGGACACTCCTCGCCGGCTTCCAGGGCGCTGTAGAGCGCGGCGACCCGCTGGATGAACAGCGAGAACCCGTAACCGTCCAAGGTGATGTGGTGCGCGCTGATGTAGAGCAGAAAGCTTTCGGCGGCAGTCCTCAGCACTGCGAAGGTGAACAGCGGCGGTCGCCCGAGATCGCATGGCCGGCGCAGGTCGGACCACATCCACTCGGTCGCGGCGGCCAGCGGGTCGCTCGCGCCGCTCAGCTCCACCACCGGCAGTGTCCAGTCCGGCAGCGGCTCGACCAGCTGCCACACCCGGCCCTCGTCGTCGGCCTCGAAGCGGACCTGGAACGCCTCCGTCTCCGCGACGGTCCGGCGCAGCGCCTCCTGTAGCAACCCCAGGTCGACGGGGCTGTGGAACTCCACGAACTCGGCGGCCCGGTAGTTGGGGTTCTCCGGGTCCAGCTGCTGGGAGAACCACATCCCCGTCTGCGAGGCGGTCAGCGGAAATCGACGATCGCGGGTGCCGGACGTGCTGTTCATGCGTGCCGTCTCCTGACGAGGTGCTTGGTCTCACGGTGTTCTGGCCTGCCCACCCGGCGCGGCCGGGGCCGCGTGAGGCCGGTCCGATGCCCGGTCGCGGGTGGGCGAGGTCCTGGCTCGGCCTCAGCGATGAGTGCGGGCCCGGACGCCGAATCCGGTGGCGCGGTACTCGACTCACTCGCCATCAGGGCCAACGAGCGTCACCGGGCAGGTGTATCGGCTCTTTGCGAACCCTTCGGCTGCCGGAGCGCATCCCGGCGGGCCGGGCGGTGTCCTTCGGCGCCGCGCAGGAGACGTTGATGCTGTTGGGAGCGGGGCGATGGGCTGTGCTCGGGCGCGCGGGCCGGCCCGGGGCAATCCACCGGGGCGCCCCTCGGCGGGGAGCGGGGAACGTGTGAAATTCGAACGAATGGCGGGATTGGGCCGGGGGCGCACGTCGGCTCGGGGGCCGGCCGCAGCTTGTGGCGGAGGCTCAGGTCGACAGGGTGCCGTCGTCACCCGTACGCCCTCGGCGGTCGGGTGGAGCGTTCAGCGGCGGATGGCGTCGATCGCGTGGGCCGGTCCGCCCCCAGGAGACAGGCGTGGGCCGGTCCGCCCCCGGAGGCCCGGCGGTCCGGCGATCCGGTTCCACCTCGGCGACGGTGAGGGAGATCCGCAGACCGGCGCTCTCCCCGTCGTAGCGGGCGGCTGCCGGGACGTCGGGGGCGCGATTTTCTCAACTCGCCTTACTGGGACCGCAGTTAGCATATTCTGGGAGCGTTCGGCAAGCGAGGTCAGCCGCCCGGCGAGAGCGTCGACCCAGTGAAGGACCAGGCACCATGACCGCATCCGCGCACCGGCGCCCACGACGCCTGCTGCTGCCCGCCGGTCTCGCGCTGGCTTCGGTGGCTTCTCTGCTGGCCTGGCTCACGCCCGTCTCGGGAGCTTCGCCCTCCTCGCGGGACGCCTGCCGTACGGTCGGCGACGGCATGCCGCGCGGTGACTGCGGGCCCTTCCGGCAGGTGTTCGCCGAGGACTTCAACAGGGATAGCGTGCCGCTGGGTTCGTTCAGCAACTGCGAGCACGACGTCGACACCCGCCAGGCGTACTGCGACGGCCTTCGGGGCGCCTACCGGGAGGATTGGTGGGCCTACCCCGACACCTGGAAGGACACCGCGAAGTCCGGCGCGGACGGCAACGCGGTCCGCGCGGTCGGCGGCACCTACCACCCGGAGGACACCGTGTGGGTCGGCCCGGCCGACGACGGCGACGGCCAGATGCACATCAGGATGTGGCGGCCACAGGACGGCGGCGACGTCCACGCCGCGGCCGTGGTTCCCAAGAAACTGATGGGGCGGACGTACGGCAAGTTCAGCGAGCGGTTCCGGGTGAGCAAGGCCGCGCCCGGCTACAAGTCGGCGCACCTCTGGTACGGCGACGGCTGCGAGATCGACTACCCGGAGCAGAACTGGACGGACACGATCTCGGCGTTCACGCACCCCTGCGGCGGCGGTGAGCAGGACGTGTTCACCACCGGCGCCCGGTGGACGCGCTGGCACACCACCTCCGTCGAGTGGACCCCCGACGAACTGCGCTACTACCTCGACGGCGAGCTCATCGGCTCCAGCACGCGCGGCGTACCGTCCGAGCCGCTGTCCTGGGTGCTCCAGAACGAGAGCGCCCTGTACGGAGCGGTTCCCGAGGCCAGTTCGTCGGCGCAGCTCGACATCACCTGGATCGCCGGATACACGTACGGCTCACCGGCCTCGGGAGGCTGACCGGGCACGTCGGCGCAGGCGATCGTCGGCGTCCGGCCGAGCCGGCTGCCCGGCGGTGTGCCGTAGCCGGGCCGGTGTCGGCCGGGCCGGCTGGCAGGCGGCCGGGACCGGGCTGCTCGGCGTAATCAGGGACTCGTTCGAGTGGGCGGCCGTGACCTTGAGCGGGGTGACCGAGGGCGCGCGGTAAGCGTGCGGTGTCCGATCCTCGCTCTTAGGAGATACGCATGCGTCAGCTCATCGGCCGCTCCGCCGCCGTCGCGGTGCTCGCCGCCGCCGCCATCATCCCGCTCACCGGCGTCGCCCAGGCCGCGCCGCAGACGGCGCCGGCCACCGTCACGTGGAGCCACCACGACGGTGACCACGATGGCCGTGACCACGATGGCCGCGACCACCACGGCCGCGAGGACGGTCGGCACCACGGCCATGACAACTGCGACGAGGGTCGCGGCTACGGCCACCACGACGGTCGCGGCTACGGCCACGACGGTCGCGGCTACGGCCACGACGGTCGCGGCTACGGCCACGGCGGCTACGGAGGTAACTACGGCGGCTACGGAGGTAACTACGGCGGCTACGGAGGTAACTACGGAGGTAACTACGGCGGCGGCCTGCTGGGCCTCGGCCTCCTCTGACCGCTGACGGGCCGCAGTCCCGTCGGACCGCCGCCCCGGTGACGAGAACGCGCACCGGACCGGCCCGCTGACGTACGGGACAGGCAGTGATGGGGCGGTCGTACCTGGGCACCCCAGGGCGGCCGCCTCTTTGCGTAGCCCGGCCCGTGGGCTGCTCGGACCCGTACACGGCCGGGTAAGATCGGCTTACGGGTGCGGTGCGGTGCGGTGCGGTCGCCGGGCTCGGGTCTGGCTCGGGGCCGCTGCCGGATCGCCCCGGCGGACACACGGGCCGCTTCCCGGGGCAGTTCTACAGTGCCACGAGCGTGGTCTCGGTGGCCTTGATGCTGGTCCAGACGGCCGCGCCGTCCGTGAGGCCGAGGTCGGCGGCGGCCTGCGGGGTGATTTCGGCGACGAGGTCGGGTGCCTGGTCCGAGGTGATCAGGATGCGCAGCCGGCTTCCGCTGGCGGTGATTTCGCGGATGGTGCCGGGCCAGATGTTGCGGGGGCTGCCGCCGGGTTGGTCGCGGTGTACGGATACCGCTTCCGGGGCGATGATCGCCAGCGCCGGGGTCCCGTCGGCGAGCGGGTCGGCGACGACGAGCCGGCCGCCGCCGTCCAGGGCGAGGCCGGTGGGCGTGGCGGTGCCGGACCAGGCGTTGCGGCCGAGCATGCGGGCGACCCAGGGGGAACGGGGGTGACGGGTGACCTCGGCGGGCGCGGCGTCCTGGAGCGTGCGCCCTTCGTCCAGGACGAGCACCCGGTCGGCGAGCGAGACTGCTTCGACCGGGTCGTGCGTGACGATCAGGCAGACGCCGCCGAAGCCGGCCAGGTGGGTGCGGAGCAAGTGCCGGACGTGGGCGCGGGTGATCTGGTCGAGCGCGGCCAGCGGTTCGTCGAGCAGCAGCAGCCGGGGGCGGGCAGCCACCGCGCGGGCCAGCGCGACGCGTGGGGACTGGCCGCCGGAGAGCCGGCCCGGCTTGCGGTGGGCGCGGTGCCCGACGCCGAGGCGGTCGAGCCACTCCTGGGCGGTGCGGCGGGCCGCGGCCCGGCCGACGCCGTGGGTGCGCAGGCCGTAAGCGGTGTTGGCGAGCGCGCTCAGATGCGGGAACAGCGCGCCGTCCTGGGGCACCCAGGCGACGCCCCGGCGGTGCGGCGGCAGCGCGGTGACGTCGAGGTCGCCGAGGCGCAGTTCGGCGTGGGCGCGCGGGGTGAGGCCGAGGAGGGCGCGCAGCAGGGTGGTCTTGCCGGCGCCATTGGGGCCGACGACGGCGATGGTCTCGCCCGGCCCGGCGTCGAGGAGGAGGGTGTTGAAGCCGGTGACCTCGGCGTGCAGCGGCCAACGCTCCTGCGGAGCGGGAGACTTCACCGGCTCGACGACGGCGATCGCGGTGCCGGCCGACGGCGGCTCCGCGTCGGCCGCCTGGCTCTTGACGCTCCGGGCGCGGCTGATCGTCCCGCCGGCCCAACGGCCGCGCAGGCAGATCAGCACGGCCATGGCGATGACGAGCAGCAGCAGGGACACGGAGGTCGCGGCCTCGGGGGAGTCCTGGAGCAGCAGATAGACCTGGAGCGGCAGGGTCTGGGTGGTGCCGGGCAGATTGCCCGCGAAGGTGATGGTCGCGCCGAACTCGCCGAGCGCCCGCGCCCAGGTCAGCGCCGCCCCGGCGGCCAGTCCCGGAGCGACCATCGGCAGCGTGACGGTGAAGAACACCCGTACGGGCGATGCGCCGAGGGAGGCTGCCGTCTCCTCGTAACTCGGCCGGAGTCCGGCGAGGCTGCCTTCGAGGCTGATGATCAGGAAGGGCATCGCGACGAAGGTCGCGGCGACGACGGCGCCGGAGGTGTGGAAGGGCAGGGTGATGCCGAAGGCGCTCTCCAGCCAGGGCCCGAGCAGGCCGCGGCGGCCGAAGCCCAGCAGCAGCGCGACCCCGCCGACGGTGGGCGGCAGCACCATCGGCAGCAGTACCAGGGAGCGCACCAGGGCCTTGCCGGGGAACGCGACCCGGGCGAGCAGCCAGGCCAGCGGCACGCCGAGCAGCAGGGACAGGCCGAGCGCCCAGAAGGAGACGACCAGCGAGAGCCGCAGCGCCTCGGTGACGCCGGGGGCGGTCAGATGTGTGCCGAGGTCGCCCCAGGTGGTGCGGGCCAGGATGCCGATCAGCGGCAGCAGCAGGAACGCGATCGCGAGCAGCGCGGGCACCGCCAGGACGACGGGGGTGCGGGTGCCGCGGGTACGGGGCCGGGGGCGTCTCATCGAGGTTCCTGGGATCGGGACGGGCAGGGCTCGCGGGATCGGGACGCGAGTGCCGCGGGAGCCGCGAGGGGCTGTCCGGTCCCCCCGACCGGACAGCCCTCATGGGGTGCGGAGCGTATTACGGCTTCTGGAAGCCCGCGTTTTGGAGGATCTTCTGCGCCTCGGGGGTGCTCAGCCACTTCACGAACGCGCTCGCGGCCGCCGTGTGCTCGGAGGTCTTGAGGGTGGCCGCCGGGTAGGAGGCGACCGCGTTCTGGTCGTCGGGGATCGCGATCGCGTCGACCTTGCCGGTCGCGGTCGCGGCGTCCGTCCGGTAGACGAGGCCGGCGTCCGCCTCGCCGAGCTCGACCTTGCTCAGCACGGCGCGCACGTTCGGCTCCTGGGAGACCGGCTTCACGTCGATCTTCTGCGCGGTCAGGATCTGCTCGCTGTAGCGGCCGACCGGCACCTCGGGGGCGGCGAGGACGACCTTCAGCTTGGTGTCGGCCAGGTCCTTGAGGCCGTCGATCTTCTTCGGGTTGCCCTCGCCGGCGGCGATCACCAGGCGGTTCTTGGCGATGACGGTCGGGGCGCCGGCGTCGGCCTTCAGCCCGTCCATCGTCTTGGTGTCCGCGGTGACCAGCGCGTCGGCCGGCGCGCCCTGCTTGACCTGGGCGGCCAGCTCCTGGGAACCGGCGAAGGAGAACTTCACCCTCGTACCCGGGTGCTTCTTCTCGTACGCGGCGCCCGCGGTCTTGAACACGTCGGTCAGCGAAGAGGCGGCGAGCACGGTCAGGTCTGCCTTGGGCGCGCCGGAGCCGGAGCCGGAGGCGGACGCTTTCGCGCCGCTGTCCTTCTTGTCGTCGTCGCTGCCGCAGGCCGCCAGCGGCACGAGCAGGGCGGCGGTCAGGACGGCGGTGGCCGCACGGCGTCGGGTGAGGGAGAGTGACATGGGAAGGGGACTCCTTGCGGTGCGGGTCGACTTCACGTCGTCCGAGCGGGGTGGTGGTGAGCCGCGCCGGGGACGGCGGCGCCGCTGGAGAGGGCAGTGGGTCAGACGCGGTCGATGTGCACGCTGGTGGACTTCACGCGGGCGGTGGCCTGCATGCCGACCTCCAGGCCGAGTTCCTCGACGGCCTCCCGGGTCAGCAGCGAGACGATCCGGTGCGGCCCGGCCTGGATCTCCACCTGTGCGGCGACGTCGCCGAGCTTGACGCTGGTGACGATGCCGGGGAAGGCGTTGCGGGCCGAGGTGTACGAGGAGTCCTCCTCGCCGTTGCCGCTCTGCCCGACCTCGACGGAGAAGGCGGCCAGATCCCGGCCGTCGATGAGGCGTCGGCCGGCTTCGTCGCGGTGGGTCGTGACCCGCCCGGCGTCCGCCCAGCGGCGCGCGGTGTCGGGGCTGACGCCGAGCAGACGCGCCGCCTGGCCGATCGTGTAGGACTGCATGCGCGTCAAGATAGAGCAGCATGCCTAGCATTTGCAAGGGTTTAGGTGAATCTCTATGGCATGTGCCACTTGGGTGGAGGAAGATCTAAAGTGCCGCCGTTATCCGTCATCCCGCCGCTCAGTAGCCTGACCCCATGCCGATCCCGTCGGCTGGCTCGGGCCGGTCCGCCGGGGCGAGGCCGTCGCCGTAGCCGTCGTGAGGAATCAGCCGTGACCGCCGAACGAATCGACCCGCCCTTGATCGCCGGTGAGCGCGAGATGATGCGCGCTTTCCTCGACTACCACCGCGCGACGCTCGCGATGAAGGTCGACGGCCTCTCCGACGAGGAACTGCGGCGTCAGTCGATGCCGCCCTCGACGCTCTCCCTGCTCGGCCTGGTGCGGCACATGGCCGAGGTGGAGCGCAACTGGTTCCGCCGAGTGATCGACGGCGAGGACATCCCGCTCGTGTGGTCGGACGAGGGCGACTACCAGGTGGCGTACGACGCGCGGACCGCCGCGCGGTCGGAGGCGTTCGACGCCTGGCGCACGGAGGTCGAGCACGCGCGCCGGATCGAGGCGGAGGCGCCCTCGCTCGACGTGACCGGCTTCCTGGCCCAGCAGGGCGAGCATGTGTCGCTCCGGCTGGTGATGCTGCACCTGATGCACGAGTACGCGCGGCACAACGGCCATGCGGACTTCCTGCGCGAGGGAATCGACGGGGCCGTCGGAGCCTGAGAACACCCGGCGGCCCCTGCGGGTCGACCGAGCCACCGTGGCCCGACCGACCCGACCCGACCGACCCGACCCGACCGACCCGACCCGACCGACCCGACCCGACCGACCCGACCGACCCGACCCGCGACCGTGGGGCCGCAGCCCCCGCCGCGCTGACCGTGCCTGCTGACCGTGCCTCAGGAAGCGACGCTCAGGACGAGCTTGCCCCGGGTGCGTCCCTGCTCGCCCCGGCGGTGCGCCTGCGCGGCGTCCGCCAGCGGCAGTACGTCCTCGACCTCGACGTTCACCGCGCCCTTGTCGATCAGCTCGGCGATCGAGGTGAGCGCCGTGCCGTCGGGCTCCACCAGGAAGCCGCTCGCCCGCAGCCCCTGCGAGCGGGCCGCCTCCAGCAGCTCGGGGGAGACGCCCGAGGGTACGGCGATGATCGTGCCGCCGCGGCGCAGCGTCCGCAGCGAGCGGGTGCTCGTCCCGTCCTGCCCGTCGCCGACCAGATCGATGACGACGTCGACGTCACGCACCGCGTCCTCGAAGCGGACCTCGCTGTAGTCGACCAGCTCGTCGGCGCCCAGCGAGCGCAGCCAGTCGTGCTTCGCGGCGCGCGCGGTGCCGATGACGTGCGCGCCGAGGTGCTTGGCGATCTGTACGGCGAAGTGGCCCACGCCGCCCGCGGCGGCGTGGATCAGCACCCGCTGCCCCGCCTCGACGTGCGCGGCGTCGACCAGCGACTGCCAGGCGGTGAGCGCGGCCAGCGGCACCGCGGCGGCCCGGTCGTGGTCGAGGGTGGCGGGCTTGCGCGCGAACTGCCGGGCGGGCGCGGTCACATACTCGGCGTACGCACCGGCCTGGCGCGGGAACCACGGCATCCCGTACACCTCGTCGCCGACCTCAAGGGTGTGCACGCCGAAGCCGACCTCCGCCACGACGCCGGAGACGTCCCAGCCCAGGATGAAGGGCGGCTCGCCCAGCACACCGGCCATGCCGCCGCCGTCGCGGGTCTTCCAGTCCACCGGGTTCACGCCGGCGGCACGCACCCGTACCAGCACTTCGGTGGGCAGCGGCTCGGGCCGCGGCACCTGGGCGAGCCGGAGTACCTCGGGGCCGCCGAAGGTGTCCTGGGTGATCGCGCGCATGGTCGGATCGCTGCTCATGTCGGGTTGCTCCTGAGGGTGTGCCGAGGGCGCCGAGGCGCGGCCCGGGGGGCTGATCATCAACGCTCGTAAGCTACCCCGGAGGTAGTGGTAACCAGCAAGGGACACTACTATCCATGGGAAAGCAATGAGCTCACAGCCGTACCGGAGGAGAATTTCATGGCCATGGCGTGTTCCACGGGCCGGCATGCGCAGCACGATGTGTACGCCGCGCTGTGCCCGTGCCGCGATGTACTCGACATGCTGGCCAACAAATGGGCGGCGCTGGCGATCGGCGCGCTCGAGGACGGGCCGCAGCGCTTCGGCGTGCTGCGGCGACGCCTCCAGGGGATCAGCCCCAAGGTGCTGACGAGCACGCTGCGCCGCTTGGAGCAGAACGGCTTCGTCGAGCGCACGGTTTATCCGGCCGTGCCGCTGCACGTCGAGTACGAGTTGACGGAGCTGGGCAGCGGTGTCTCGGTGCCGCTGGGGCAATTGCGCGCTTGGGTGGAGAACCACCTCGACGGCATACGGGCCGCCGACGCCGACGCGCCGTCCTGCGGCTGAGGCGCGGGCCCCGACCCTCGCCCGGTCGACTTCCGTACCGCTTCCGTACCGCGCCGCCGACGCGTGATCCGTCGAACCGGCGGGCTCAGCCGATTTGGCTGAACTGCGCGTAGACGAATTAGATGCCTCAGGCATGTAGTAGAGATCAGTAAGACTGACTCTTCGGTTGCGAGGTCATGCATGACGGAAACTGTCTCCTTCCCCCAGGACCGCACCTGCCCCTACCTCCCGCCCACCGCCTACCAGCCGCTTCGTGAAGAACGACCCCTCTCGCGGGCCGCGTTGTACGACGGCCGATCCGTCTGGGTGGTGACCGGCCACGCCGAGGCTCGTGCGCTGCTCGTCGATCCCCGGCTGTCCTCCGATCGGCAGAACGACGCGTTCCCGATCCTCACGGAGCGCCTGGCCGGGCTCACCCGACGCCGTATCGAACTGCTCGGGGTCGACGACCCCGAGCACAACACACAGCGCCGGATGCTGATCCCCGGCTTCACCCTCAAACGCATCGCGGCCCTGCGGCCGCAGATCCAGCAGACCGTGGACCGGCTGCTGGACGCCATGCTCGAAAAGGGCCCGTCGGCCGAGCTGGTCAGCGCCTTCGCGCTGCCCGTCCCCTCCATGGTGATCTGTGCGCTGCTCGGGGTCCCCTACGCCGACCACGACTTCTTCGAGGAGCAGTCGCGCCGATTGCTGCGGGGGCCGAAAGCCGCCGACACCGAGGCGGCCCGCGACCGGCTGGAGGAGTACTTCGGCGCGCTGATCGACCGCAAGCAGCTCGAACCCGGCGATGGGCTGCTCGACGATCTCATCGGGCAGCAGCTGAGCGAAGGGGCGCTGGACCGGCAGGAGTTGATCAATCTCGCCACGATCCTGCTCGTCGCCGGCCACGAGACCACCGCGAACATGATCTCGCTGGGTACCTTCACGCTCCTGGAACATCCGCGAAGGCTCGCGGAGTTGCGCGCCGATCCGTCCCTGATGCCAGCCGCCGTCGAGGAGTTGATGCGCTTTTTGTCCATCGCCGACGGCATGCTGCGGGTGGCGACAGAGGACATCGAGGTGGCCGGGACGGCCGTCAGGGCCGGCGAGGGCATCGTCCTGTCCACCTCACTGATCAACCGGGACACCTCCGCCTACTCCGCGCCGGACGCGCTGGACTGGCACCGCTCGACCCGCCATCACGTCGCCTTCGGCTTCGGTATCCACCAGTGCCTGGGGCAGAACCTGGCGCGGGCGGAGATGGAGATCGCGCTGCGCACCCTCATCGGCCGGCTGCCCGGTCTCCGGCTCGCGGTGCCCGCCGAGCAGATCCCCTTCAAGCCCGGCGACACGATTCAGGGAATGTTCGAACTCCCCGTCACGTGGTAGCGGTCGGCGGACGAAAGGGCTCGGCAATGCGGATCAGCATCGACAAGGAGACCTGCATCGGCGCCGGTCAGTGCGCCCTGACTGCACCGGGGGTCTTCACCCAGGACGACGACGGATTCAGCGAGTTGCTGCCCGGCCGTGAGGACGGCGGTGGCGGCCCCATGGCGCGCGAGGCCGCTCGCGCGTGTCCCGTACAGGCCATTTCGCTCTCGGACGACTGATTGCGGTTTGCCGGTGTGCGGGCGGTCCGGGCGGGCCGGGCGACCGCAACTGGGCCCGCCCGACGGCGCGCACACCGGCCAGGCCGCCGCTACGCGAGGACGAACGCCACGGCGGTAGCCGCTCCGAGGCAGGAGCCGGCCACCGTCTGGGCGACCGAGTGGTACGTCAGCGCGACGCGGGACCAGCACACCGCGACGACCAGCGCGTAGCCGAGGAGCCACCAGGGGGAGTGGACGGCAGCGAGCATGGCGACGACGGCGGAGGCGACGGTGGCGTCCACCGAGATCTTCCAGAGGGAGTTCACGGCCAGCAGGAGCACGGTCACCGCCCACAGCGCGAGCATCGCGACGAGGATGTCGCTCGGAGCGCCGGCCAGGATCATGACGCCCGAGCCGATGCCGATCGAGGCCAGGATGACGCCGAAGATACGCGGCCGCTGCCGCCGGTCCACGACGTGCCGGTCGCCCCACGTGCCGCGCTTTTGCTCCCACTCGATGTAGGCGTACGGGACGATGCCCGCACAGAGGGCCGCGAACAGCCCCCAGGCCGCGCCGGTCCAGTCACGCGCCGCGGCGACGCCGATGCCGGTGAGCCCGGCGAGCAGGACGTTGCGGGGCTGGAAAACGTCGGTGACGGTGCGCGCGGTGCTGGTCGTGCTCATACGGGTCGCCTCACGGACTCGGGAACTCGCTCCGAGGAGGAACTGTGCCAGCAGGCCGCCGGGCTCCGGCGCGTGGGCCCGCCGTACGGGTCTGCCGTACGGGCCTGTCCGGCGAGCCCGCCGAACGGTCCGCGCCGGTACGGCTGCGATCACGGATACCCGACACGCGACCCCGTACGACAGCCGCCCGTAGGACACCCGCCTATACAACACCCGGAAGTGGACCTGCCATGCGCCCTGTACCCGCGGACCCGACCGTGCTCCACCCGTTCCCCGACCAGCCTCGGGTGGTGCTGTTGAAACCGCTGGTGACCTCGCCGCTGATCGAGGTCGGGGAGTACTCCTACTACGACGATCCGGACGATCCCACCGCGTTCGAGACCCGCAACGTGCTCTACCACTACGGGCCGGAGAAGCTCGTCATCGGCAAGTTCTGCGCGCTCGGCGAGGGGGTGCGGTTCATCATGAACGGGGCCAACCACCGGATGGACGGCCCTTCGACCTTCCCCTTTCCCATCATGGGCGGCTCCTGGGCCGAGCACTTCGACCTGATCAGCGGGCTGCCCGGCCGCGGTGACACGGTCGTCGGCCATGACGTCTGGTTCGGCTACCGCGCCATGGTGATGCCCGGCGTCCGGATCGGGCACGGCGCCGTCATCGCCTCCGGGGCGGTCGTGGTCGACGACGTCCCCGACTACGGCATCGTCGGCGGCAACCCCGCCAAGCTCATCCGCAGCCGCTTCAGCGCGCCGGACATCGCCCGGCTGCTGGCCGTCGCCTGGTGGAACTGGCCCGCCGAGCACCTGACCGAACACCTGCGGACCGTCATGTCCGGCAGCATCGGCGAGCTCGAAGCCGCCGCCCCGACGGAGTGACGACCGGTCGGCCGGACGGACGCCGCTCAGCGGGCAGCCGCGCGCCGGCGAGGGCGCTGTCCGCGTTCCCTCGCCGGCGGTGAGCGGCGGCTCGTGGCTCACGCCGGGCGGCTGGAGACCTCGTCGCCGTCGCCGTCGTCGTCGCCGGAACGGGCCTGAGCGCGGCGGAGTGCGCGGCCCAGGGACAGCGCGCCCGGTCCGGTGAACACCAGGAACAGGAACGCCCAGCAGAAGATCGCGGCCATCTCCCCGCCGTTCTGCAACGGCCACAGGCCGGTGGGCTGGTGCACGTCGAAGTACGCGTACGCCATCGAGCCCGAACAGATCAGGGCCGCCGCGCGGGTGCCGATGCCGAGCGTCACCAGGGTGCCGCCGACGAGCTGGATGACGGCCGCGTACCAACCGGGCCAGGTGCCCGCCGGGACCGACCCGCCGGTCGGCACGACCCCGCCGAGCACGCCGAAGAGGGCCGCCGCGCCGTGGCAGGCGAAGAGCAGACCGATGACGACGCGGAAGAAGGACAGCGCGTAGGGGCGAGCCACGTCGAGACGCTGGGTGAGCGAGACGGGCGCGGCTGTGTACGGCGTGCTCGAAGCGGACGGCAAGGTCGTGGTCATGGTCGGGCTCCTCGGGTCGGGTGAAGACGGGCGCCCCGGAGCTGTTCGACATGGCGCGGCCACGAGGCGGGAGTGAACCGGCTGACCCATAGTTTTCCGGACAGGACTTGAGCGCGTGTCGTACGGCGGGCGGCTCACCGGCCACTCCGACGGCAGTACCGCTCGCAGCGAGTCGCGCCCGGTGACCATCCGGGGCCGGACGGGCCCGCCCGGCCCCGCGGAACGCCTGCCCCGCCCCCCAGCGCGTCCGCCGGCACGTCCCCAGCGCGCCCCCGCCGGTCACCTAGCGACGCGCACGGGCGCCACATCCCGGGAATTGTGCCGCTCGGCCCAGCCGAGCAGCGCCGTGACGCACGCGTGGTCGATGTGCCGCAGCATCCGCAGGTCCAGCTCTATGTCCCGGTCGCGCGGAAGGGCCTCCAACTGGTCCAGAATCCGGGGCAGCCGCAGGAAGGTGGCGTTCCCGGACAGCCGTACGGTGATCGACCCCGCGCCGTCGTCCAGCACCTCGACATGACCCTGCGAGGTGTCCCACGCCGTCTTGACCACGGCGAGCAACAGCCCGATGAGCACGCCCTTGAACATGTCGGTGATCACGATCGCCGCAGCGGTCACCAGCAACACCACGGCCTCGCCGCGGTGTTCACGCCACAGCAAGATCAACTCAGCGCGCGGCAGCAGTTTCCAGCCCGCGTGCACCAGCACGCCGGCCAGCGCGGCGACCGGGATGACCTCCAACGCGGCCGGCAGCAGAGCGGCGAAGACGAGCAGCCACACACCGTGCAGCACGCGTGACCACTTGGTCCTGGCGCCGGCCTGGAGGTTGGCGGCGCTGCGCACGATCACCGCCGTCATCGGCAGCGCGCCGAGCGCGCCGCACACGGTGTTGCCCGCGCCCTGCGCCATCAACTCCTTGTCGTAGTCGGTCCGCGGTCCGTCGTGCAGCCGGTCCACGGCCGCCGCGCTGAAGAGCGATTCGGCGGAAGCTATCAGGGTGAAGGCGAGCACCGAGCCGAGCATGCCCAGCTGCGCCAGTTGCGCGAACTCCGAGCCGCCCGGCGGCTGTACGGCGTCCAGCAGGCCGCTTACCTCGACGCGGGCGATCGGCGGATCGAACAGCACGGCGGCGCCGGTGGCCAGCGCGACCGCCGCCAGCGGAGCGGGCAGCAGCCGGGCTGCCGGGGGAAGCCGCGGCCAGATCAGCAGCACCGCGATGGTCCCGGTCCCGACCGCGAGCGCGGCGAGCGACGTACCGGAACCGGCGGTGTCGGAGACCAGCCCGGGCAGTCCGGCGAGCTTGGCGACTCCGCTGCTGGGAGCCCGTGCGTCGGCCAGTGTGTACACCTGTCCGGCGACCAGTACGAGCCCGATGCCGGCCAGCATCCCTTGCACGACCGCCACCGAGATCGCCCGGAACCACCGGCCCAGCCGCAGCGCGCCCATGGCCAGTTGCAGCAGCCCCGAAGCCAGCACGAGCACGCCGAGCGCGGCCAGGCCGAACGTCTCGACCGCCTCGTAGACCAGCACGGTCAGCCCGGCGGCGGGACCGCTCACCTGGAGGCTGCTGCCGGGGAGCAGCCCGGCGACCAGCCCGCCGACGATGCCGGTGACCAGGCCGAGTTCGGCCGGCACCCCGGAGGCCACGGCCACGCCCACACACAGCGGAAGAGCGACCAGGAAGACCACGAGCGACGCGGTGACATCGGCCCGCAGATGGACGGGCAGATGGACGGGCAGGCGGACGGGGAGTCGCACGCGGCGCTTCACCGCTCGCTCCGTGCTGCTATCCGGTCCCGGAATCCGTGGACATGGCCGATGACGGTCTGCATGAAGAGTCGCCTCCAGAGGCGCCCGT
>NZ_JAYMZR010000059.1:0-48756 GCF_035828615.1 Streptomyces sp. H27-D2
ACCGCCGACCCGCGCACCCGCGCCGCCCGCGTCGGGCAGGCCCTCGACCGGGTCGGGATGGCCGCCGCGGCGGGCAAGAAGGCGCGCGCCTACTCGCTCGGCATGAAACAGCGGCTCGGCCTCGCCGCAGCGCTGCTCCAGCCGCGCGAACTCCTCGTACTCGACGAGCCGACGACCGGCCTCGACCCGCAGGGCATGCGCGAAATCCGCTCCCTGGTAAGGGAGTTGGCCGCCGGCGGCAGCACCGTCTTCCTCTCCTCGCACCTCCTCGACGAGATCGAGCAGGTGTGCTCGCATGTGGCCGTGATGGCTCAGGGCCGCCTCATCCCCCAGGGCTCGGTCGCCGACCTCGCGGCGGGGGTGCGCGGCCGGCTGGCCGTCACCACCCCCGACCCGGCGGAGGCGCTGCGGATCCTCAAGGAGTACGGAGTGACGGACCTCGTCGTCCTCGACGACCGGATCACCGGCGAACTGCCGGCAGTGGACCCGCCCGACCTCGCCGATCTCAACGCCGCACTGGTGCGGGCCGACGTACGGGTCCGCGCCTTCGGCACCGAACGCGCCTCGCTGGAGGACGCGTTCGTCGCGCTGACGGGGGAGGGCTTCGATGTCGCGGGCTGAGATGTCACGGGCGGCGGGGACGGGGGAGGACGGGGCGGTGGCCGGCGTGCCCGGCGCGGGGGTGCCAGGCGCAAGTGCACCACCCGGCGCGGGCGCACCCGGCGCAAGCGCACCCGACGTGGTCGCTCCCGGCCCGCCGAAGCCCGTACGGCGGGCCGCGCTCCCCCCGCTCCCCGCCGCGCCCCGCCGCCCCAGCCCGCTCTGGGCGCTGGCCCTCTTCCGCAGTGAGCTGGGCACGACCTTCCGGCGCTGGCGGACGCTCGCGCTGCTCGGGGTGCTCGCGGCCGTGCCGGTGCTGGTCGGCCTCGCGGTCAAGATCGAGACCAGCGACGGCGGTTCGGCCGGCGGCGGAGGCGGCGAGGGTCCGGCCTTCATCGCGCAGGTGACCAACAACGGACTGTTCCTGGTCTTCACCTCGCTGGCGGCGACGCTGCCGTTCTTCCTGCCGATGGTCATCGGGGTGATCGCCGGGGACGCCGTCGCGGGCGAGGCCGGCGCCGGAACCCTGCGCTATCTGCTGGTCGCCCCGGCGGGCCGCAGTCGGCTGCTGCTCGCCAAGTACGCGACGACGATGACCTTCTGCCTGGTCGCGACGCTCGTCGTGGCGCTCTCCGCGCTGCTGACCGGCGCGCTGCTGTTCCCGCTGGGCGATGTCACGCTCATCTCCGGCGTCACGGTCCCGTTCTCCGAGGGGCTGCTGCGGTCCGTGGCCATCGCGCTCGTCGTAGCCGCCTCGCTGACCGGCATCGCGGCGCTCGGCATCTTCATCTCCACGCTCACCAACAGCGGCATCGCGGCCATGGCGACCACCATCGGGCTGCTGATCACCGTGCAGATCCTGGACGTGATCCCGCAGCTGCACGCGGTCCAGCCGTATCTCTTCTCGCACTACTGGCTGAGCTTCGCGGACCTGCTGCGCGAGCCGGTCTACTGGGACGAGCTGATGAGGAACCTGGGGCTCCAGGCGCTGTACGTGGCGGTCTTCGGCTCGGCGGCCTGGGCGCGGTTCACGACCCGCGACATCACGGTCTGAGGCACGGCCGTGATGTCGCGGGGCATGGATCGGGCCCCGAGCCGTCCCGGTCCATCCGCATCAGTCGACTCGACCCACTGCGGGTCGATCCGCAGGCCGAGGCTCTTCGCGAATCGGCTGCGCCGCGGCCATCCGTACGGTGACCCAATCGCCGCCGTTCCGTTAGGCAAGGCTCACCTAATTCACGGTTAGAGTTCAGCCGTGTTCGCCAACTACCTCATCGGCCTGCGCGAGGGCCTGGAAGCTTCCCTCGTCGTCGGGATCCTCATCGCTTACCTGGTCAAGAGCGGTCACCGCGACCGGCTCCGCCCCATCTGGGCCGGAGTCGCCATCGCCGTGACCCTCAGCCTCGCCTTCGGCGCGGTCCTGACCTTCACTTCCTCTCACCTGTCCTTCAAGGCCCAGGAAGCGTTCGGCGGCACCCTGTCCATCGTCGTGGTCGGTTTCGTCACCTGGATGATCTTCTGGATGCGCCGCACGGCCCGGTCCCTGAAGGCCGAACTGCACGGCAGGCTCGACGCCGCGCTCGCCATGGGCGCCGCGGCCCTGGCTCTGACCGCGTTCATCGCGGTCGGCCGCGAAGGGCTGGAGACCGCACTGTTCATCTGGACCGCGGTGCAGGCCGCCGGTCAGAGCGCCGACCCCGTTCTCGGTGCGGCTCTGGGCCTGGTCAGCTCCGTCATCCTGGGCTACCTCTTCTACCGCGGCGCGATCAAGGTCAACCTCGCCAAGTTCTTCACCTGGACCGGCGCCGCCCTGGTCGTCGTCGCCGCCGGCGTGTTCTCCTACGGCGTCCACGATCTGCAGGAAGCCGACATCCTCCCCGGTGTCGACGCCCTGGCCTTTGACGTCTCCAGCGCGATCCCGCCCAGCAGTTGGTACGGCACTGTCCTGAAGGGCACCGTCAACTTCAGCCCTGCCTCCACCTGGCTGGAGGTCGCCGCCTGGCTGATCTACATCCTCCCCGTCATGACGCTGTTTTTCCTGCCCAGCCGCGCCGAGGCCGCATCGCCTGCGGACAGCACCGCGCCGGCCGCACAGCAGTAACCGCTCGCAGTTCCCCGCTTTCTCACGTCCCCCTTGTTCGTACGTTCGGAGATTCCGCATGCCTTCCTCCCGCTCGCTCATTCTCGCCGGCGCCGCTGCCTTGGCCCTTCCGCTGCTGGCCGCCTGCGGCGGCGACACCGACGCCAAGGACGGCGCCGCGAAGATCGCCATCACCGCGACCGACACCACCTGTGACGTTGCCAAGGCCGACCTGCCCGCCGGCAAGGCAACCTTCGCCGTCACCAACAAGGGCGACCAGACCACCGAGGTCTACGTCTACGGCGAGCACGACGGCGCCTACACCAAGGTCGTCGGCGAGGTGGAGAACATCGGCCCCAGCACCTCCCGCGACCTGCAGGTCGACCTGAGCGGCGGCACCTACGAGATCGCCTGCAAGCCCGGCCAGCGCGGCGACGGCATCCGCAGCAAGCTCACCGTCGCCGGCGGCACGAAGAGCGACGAGGACAAGAAGGACGAGGCCGCCTACGACCGCGAGGTCGAGGTCGAAGCGAGCGACTTCGCCCTCGAAGGCCTCAAGGGCTTCACCGCCAAGGCTGGCGAGAAGATCGAGTTCAAGCTGGAGAACAAGGGCAAGACCGAGCACGAGCTGGAGGTCTTCGGCCCTGACGGCACCGAGGTCGGGGAAGTCGCCCCGGTCAAGCCCGACGCGACCGGCGAGGCCGTCCTCACCCTGGCCAAGCCCGGCACCTATACCTTCAAGTGCGGCATCGGCGGCCATGCCGACCAGGGCATGAAGGGCACCTTCACCGTCCGCTGACGCCGCGGGCCGCCGGCCCCGCTCCTCACTCCGAAAGTCGCTCCACCAGCTACCAGGCCCCGCCGGTGATACCGGCGCTGTTGGTCAAGTCGACTCCCACGCTCACCAACCGCTCGGCGAAAGCCACCTTCCCCACCTCCGCGTCACCAACGGCCACGGTCTGAGGCACGGCCGTGATGTCGCCGGGCATGGATCGGGCCACCGGCAGGGTAGAGCGGCAACACGGAACGGCCCTCCTCGATTTGGCTGAGGAGGGCCGTTTGGTTTGAGTGGTGCGGGATCAGTTGTCGACCGTGCCGAAGTCAGCGTGACCGGATCGGGCGAAGCCCACGAACGCTGACCAGGCTGCGGGCGACACGGTCAGGGCTGGTCCCGACTTGTCCTTCGAGTCCCGGATTGCCACTGCGTTGCGCTGAGCGATGAGGTCCGCGATTTCGACGCAACTGTTGCCGGTGCCGTCGCTGTACGACGACTTGCTCCAGGCGCCCTCAGGCGCGAGTTCGTTGGCTGCGATGTGAGTGTTGATGACTGTCTACCTTCGCGCTAGTTGTTCCAGGAATTCGATGGTGTCTTCGATGCCGAGGGACAAACCCACCATCGTGTCGAACCGCCGAGTGAACCGGTCCACTTCTCGGGACTTGTCCGAGGTGGAGACAGCACCCCAAGCGTTGTCGGTCTGCACACGGGCTCCCAGCTCACCGAGGTTGAGAATGGCGAAGTCGTTGCTCGCCCGATACCCACGTTTGAAGGGCAGTACCTGGATCTTTATGTGGTCTGCTTTCGCCAACCTGACGATCTCGTTGTACTGCTCAACCATCACGTCGGCGTCGCCTACAGGGATCCGAAGGGCTGCCTCGCCGAGGATGACGCGGAGTTGCACGGGCTCCTCGCGCGTCAGCACTCTCTTCTTCCGCTCCATGCGAAGGTCCACATTGCGCGTGATGAACTCGCTGGTGTTGTCCTCGACGGGCCGCTGCACCTCGAAGAGCGCCTTCGCGTACCGCTCCGTCTGGAGCAGCCCGTAGACCACGGTCGGGTGATAAGCGCTGATCAGGGTGGCCTCTGCCTCAAGGCCCACGTAGTGCGGCATGCCTGTCGGCATGGAACTGCGGTACTGGGTCAGCCAATCCTCGTTGCCGGTGTCGCGGTTGAGCTCCACCAGCTGGCTGATCAGTGCTTCGTCGGTGACGCCGTACCGCTTCAAGAGAGTACGTAGGTCACCCACGTTGCGCCGGAAGTTGAGTTCGCCGGTCTCGACTCGCAGGAGCGAGGCTTCCGATAGTGCTTTGAGCCCCTTTACCGCTGCCCTGCGGGTCATGCCTCGGGACCTGGACTCCTCGACGGGCGGGCAGTTCTCGCGCAACTGCCGCAGTTGGATGCCGAGCTCCAGTCGCCTTCCGGTCATTCCACGTTTCGCTGCCACCTGTGCACCACTCCATGCCTCTGTGCAGGTCGAGTACCACCCTGCGCTGAGTGTTGCACTCCTGTGCTTGCTCCGCAGCCTTTTGCACAGGTCTCTGCATAGTCCAATGTGGCTCTCGCAGAAATTTCAGTGAGGTTTCGATTGCAGTCGAACCGGCATTGCCATCACGGTAGTTGAGCCGACGTAAACGTGGAGAGCGTTGTATGCGATCCGGCCTCTGAAAGTGAGAGGCGCGCGCATCGGCACCCCCTGAGCTGCGGAGGAATGAGCTATGACTCGCACTGCACCGAGCGAGATGATCATTGCGGAACGATGCGGCGATGGGGGCATGGACGCCAGCCGAGCATCGGCGTTCGACGGGGTAGAAGTGAGCCTCGAACGCACGTCCAAACCCGGCACGGAAATGACCCGTGACGAGATGCTGTGGCCCGGCCGGATCCGACGCATCAGCCACGCGCGACTGCGCATATGGGGTCTGCCCCACCTCACGGACACCGCCGGTTTGCTACTGACCGAACTGGTCACCAACGCCTTCCGGTACGGGCAGAGCGCAACCGTCGGCGTCCGGCTTTCCTACAGCGCCCAGGAGGTACGAATCGAGGTGGACGACGGATCGCCGACACGGCCGCACGTCCGCATGCCGACACCCGACGACGAAAGCGGCCGGGGCATGCTCCTCGTGGCGACGCTCGCCGACCGGTGGGGTATCAGCGACGACGGCACCCGCACGTGGTGCACCATCGCGGTCCCCGACGGGCAGACGATCGCTCCCCACCGAGTCGTGATCAGTGAGTCCGGCTACGACGCCGAGAAGGTACGGGAGACCATTGCCGCCGCGCAGGAGTTGACTCTCGGACCGCTGGCGCGGGAGAGCGATCTCACGCGGATGGCGTGGAAGCTCAACGAGTACGTCACGACTCTGCTGCCCTACGCCGAAGCGCGCGCGGAGCGGTTCGGGGATGGTTCTCCCACCCGGAAGTGGTGCCAGGACGCTGTCCTCAGCGCGCAGTGGAGGCAGGCCGTCGGCCCCCGGGGAGGGCTCGTCGCGGCCAACGCCCATGTGCGCGCACTCAGGCATGTGGTGCACGAGCTTCTGGGCATCGCTGAGGACTCCCGGCAGGAGGCGGAGCGTCACGTCGCTGACGCGTAGCCAGATTCCCCCCTCCGCGTCACCAACGGCGAAGCAGAGGGGGGAACAGGCCACGCCACGTCATCGAGGCGTATGCCGGCGTGGAGCGTTCCGCAGGATGGTGGGCCGGTTAGAAGGTGAGCTTCCAGCTGTCGATGAAGCCGATGTCCTGCGCGGCCACATCGCGTACGCGCAGCTTCCAGGTCCCGTTGGCGACCTCGGCGGAGGCGTTGACGGTGTAGGTGGCGATGACGTTGTCCGCCGAGTCCGACGAGCTGGAGTTCTTCAGCCGGAAGGCGGTCCCGTCCGGCGCGACCAGGTCGACGACGAGGTCACCTCGGTAGGTGTGCTTGATGTCCACGCCCACCTTCAGCGCGCTGGGCGCGTTGCCGGTACGCCCGGTGACCGCGATCGGGGACTCCACGGCTGCGCCGACGTCGGGCACATTGACGTTGTCGGTGTTCTCGAAGCTGGTGCCGGGCGGCGGGGTGGTTCCGGTGCCCAGCGTCCAGATCGCGTGCGCGATGGCGTCGCTGTTGCGGTCCAGGGCGGTGTCGTTGATGTTCGCCGTGGTGTCGCACGAGGAGTGGTAGCAGCGGTCGAACGGCTGGCCCGAGGTGCCGCCCCACTTCTGCGCCTGGGCGGCGGTCTTGGTGTAGTCCGCTCCGCTGAACAGGCCGCCGACGGGGACGCCGACGTTCTTGAACGGAGCGTGGTCCGAGCGGCCGTCGCCCTCGGTCTCGATCTCGGTCGGCACGCCTTTCGCGGCGAAGAAGTCCTTGAACAACGTCTCGACCTGGGGGTCGTCGTCGTAGACGAAGTAGCCGGGGTTCGGCGAGCCGATCATGTCGAAGTTCAGATACGCGTCGATCTTGGCGCGCTCGGTGCTCGGCAGGTTGTTGACGTAGTACTTCGACCCGACGAGGCCCAGCTCCTCCGCGCCCCACCAGCCGAACCGCAGGTGCTTCGTCGGCTGCAGCCCCTCACGGGACACCGCGAGCGCCGTCTCCAGCACCCCCGCGGACCCGGAGCCGTTGTCGTTGATCCCGGCGCCGGCGGTGACCGAGTCGAGGTGCGACCCGGCGAACACCACATGGTTCGGGTCGCCGCCCGGCCAGTCCGCGATCAGGTTCCAGCCGGTGGCGCCGCTGGAGGTGAACTGCTGGAGCGTGGTGGTGAACCCGGCGGCGTCCAGCTTGGCCTTGACGTAGTCGATCGACGCCTTGTAGCCGGCCCGGCCGTGCGCGCGGTTGCCGCTGTTGGCGGTGGCTATCGACTGGAGCTGGGTCAGATGCGCCTTGACGTTGGCGAGCGGTATGTCCGGCGCCGCGAGGGTGGTCGCGGGCGGCGCGGCGGACGGTGCGTGGGGCTGCGCGGCGGAGGCTGGGCCACTTCCCGAGACCAGCAGCCCGACGATCGCTCCGGCCGCGGCGGTCGCGGTCGCGACCTTGCGGGGCCAGGATCTTCGGGGGGTGCGTCCGACGGTGCGCGATGACACGTACGACATGGATGACATGTGGGGCTCCGGCTTCCGAACGGGGTCAGGACGGAACGAGCTGTGTGACGCGAGGCTGATGTTGGGGCTGAAGTTGACTCTTCGTCAAGGCGAGAATCGGACACGGTCCGCCGAATATCGACCATCAGAGCGCCGCACGAGCGTTCGCCGCTGAGCGCGGGATGTCGCGTCGGGGGCGCGATATCGCTGGTGAGAGCGATGACGGGCCCGGCGCGGGGGTGTGGGCGGAGGGCGTCGGGGGCGCTGCGGCTGCGGGGGAGGCGGCTCGCGCAGGATGACGGTTTTCAGCCGTAGCGGGGTGGGGCGGTGTCCGCTGGGCGGTCGTTGGGAGCGGCGGATCGAGAGGCTCGACGCCCGGGGTTCGACGCCGGGGGCCCGACGCCGGGGGTTCGCCGCCCGCCGCCCGGAGCCCGAGGCTCGACACGCGCCGCCCGCCGCCGGAGCCCGAGGTTCGACACGCGCCGCCCGCTGCCCGGCGCACGTGCTCCAGGCAGCGGGCGGCGGTCGGGCGTCAGCTACCGATGGGGGATGTGTGCGAGCGCCGCGATCAGCGGGACCGGCATGTACGCGGGCCAGGACGGCCGGTTCACCTGGTAGGCGACGTACCCGAGGGAGCGGGCCGTCCGCACTTCCCCGGTCGTCTCCGCCTCGTACACCACCCGGCAGCGCCCGGCGGCCTGCCTGGCGCGGTCCCACAACGCGGGTGCCGGCTTGCGCTCCGCCTCGGTCCGGGGGGTGAAGATGCGGTCGCCGAAGTCGGCCCAGGCGAACGGGCCGGAGCCCTTCCAGTCCTTGCCGATCACCTTCTTCAGCTCCGCCGCCCGCGCCGCGTCGGTCGCGCCCCAGGCGGACGGAACGTTGGTGATCAGGCCGACGGGGATGTGGCGGGCGCGCAGCGCGCGCAGGTGCTCGGCGGCTCGCGGCACGTAGCGCACGCTGTTGTCGTCGGCCGTGTGCACCAGCGTCTCGCCGAGGTCGAAGTACACGACCACGCAGCCGCGGCGCGGGGCGGCCTCGGCGGCGCTCGCGGTGGTGGCTGCGGCCGGCACGGTCATGGCCGCCGCGCCGGCCAGGGCGAGCAGCATGCGGCAGGTGAGTTTCCGAGCGGAGGTCTGCGTCATGTGGGGGTGCCTTTTCCGTTGGAGGCACCAGAGCGTATAGGCGTCATTTGCGTGTCGTGCGGGTGTACGCGAAAAATCCCTTCGGTCCGGTCGTCGCCGTATCACCCTTTGGTGGAACGGCAGTTGACTCCCCGCGCCCGCCACTCCTCAATGCACGCAAAACTCGTTGCCCTCAGGGTCCGACATGATCGTCCACGCGCCGGCCGGCTCCTTGACCCGGCGCAGGACCGTCGCGCCCAGGCCCTCCAGCCGTGTCGTCTCGTCCTCCCGCGTGCCCGGCTCGGGGTGCAGGTCGATGTGCAGCCGGTTCTTCACGGTCTTCGGCTCCGGCACGCGTTGGAAGAGCAGCCGGCGGCCCGCGCCGACGCCCGTGTCGTGGTCGTACGGGTCGTCGGGGTGCCGTACGGCGACCAGGTCGAGCCAGGAGCGGCGGCCCGCGTGTTCGGTGACGGCGGATTCGTCGACCGCGCCGAAGCCGAGGAGTCGTGCGATCAGCGCGCTGTGGTCCTCGACCTCGTAGCCCATCGCGGCGGCCCAGAAGTCGGCCTGCCGGTGCGGGTCGGCGGCGTCGATCACGAGTTTCCAGTGCACTGCCATGGCTGACTCCCGTCGTCGGCGCGGCCGAGTCCGCGCTGGTGCAGCCAGTTATAGCGGACCGGTCTGACACGCGAGGTGGCGGAGGACGGCTGACCTGCCGCGTTCAGCCGCGCAGCGCTTCCGGTTCGGGTGCTGATCCCGACGGGGCGGCGTCAGGAACCGCTGCCTCCGGAACCACCTCCGGAACCACCTCCGGAACCACCTCCGGAACCACCTCCGGAACCGCCCCCGCGACCGCCGCCGACGTCGCAACCCGCAACGCCGCCCGCGACCGGTGCGCGTTGTGCAGCGCGTCCCAGGTGAGCAGCGCCAGCGCGAGCCAGACCAGCGAGAAGCCCGCCCAGCGTTCGGGCGGCATCTCCTCGTGGAAGACGACCAGGCCGAGCACGAACTGGAAGGTCGGCGCGAGGTACTGCATCAGGCCGATCGTGGAGAGCGGCAGCCGTACCGCCGACGCGCCGAAGGCGATCAGGGGCAGGGCGGTGATGACGCCCGTGCCCGCGAGGAGCAGGGCGTGTACGGGGCCGGTGTCGGTGAAGGTGGAGCCGCCTCGGGCGCCCAGGAAGATGAGGAAGCCGAGCGCGGGCAGGAATTGCAGCGCGGTCTCGGCGGCGAGCGACTCCAGGCCGTCGAGGCCGACCCGCTTCTTGATCAGGCCGTACGAGCCGAAGGAGAAGGCGAGGGTGAGCGCGATCCACGGCGGCCGGCCGTAGCCGATGGCCAGCACGAGCACGGCGGCCACTCCGACGCCGACGGCCGTCCACTGAAGGGGCCGCAGCCGCTCGCGCAGCACCAGCACCCCGAACGCGATGCTGACCAGCGGGTTGATGAAGTAGCCGAGGGCGGCTTCGACCACATGTCCGGAGTTGACGCTCCAGATGTACATGGCCCAGTTGACCGAGATGACGGCGGCGCCGAGGGCGATCAGCGCGAGGCGCTTGGGCTGCCGGAGCAGCGGGCCTATCCAGGACCAGCGGCGCATGACGATCAGAACCAGCACGACCGCCGCGAGGGACCAGACCATCCGGTGGGCGAGGATCTCGATCGCGCCGGTCGGCTCCAACAGCGGCCAGTAGAGCGGGAAGAGGCCCCACAGACCGTAGGCGGTGAATCCGTAGGCCAGGCCTGTGCGGTGTTCGCTGGGCGAATTCAACGGACCCTCCCCGGTGTACGACGGCCCGATGAAAGTATCGCCGCACGGCCCCGCCTGTCATTTCCGTATCGCCATACGGTCCTGACAGGCGGGGAGGGAGCGGGTGAAGCCCTGGGGAGGGCCCGAGTCGGTTCAGGCCTTCAGCGCGGACCCGACGACGCGGCCCGGACCCGATAGCCGCTCAGGTCCGGGCCGCGTCATGCGTGCAGGTCGTGCAGGCGGTACGGGTCGTACGGGTCGTACGGGTCGTACGGGTCGTACAGACGGCGACGCCGGGTCAGCCCACCACCGTCCACGTGTCGCTGCCCGCGAGCAGCGACGCCAGGTCGCCCTTGCCGTTCTGCTCGACGGCCCGCTCCAACTGGTCGGCCATGTCCGTGTCGTAGACCGGCCGGTGGATGCTGCGCAGCACCCCGATGGGGGTGTGGTGCAGGGTGTCGGGGTCGGCCAGCCGGGAGAGCGCGAAGGCGGTGGTCGGCGAGGTGGCGTGCGCGTCGTGCACCAGCACCGAGCCGGCGCCCTCGGCCGCGACGTCGATGACCTTGAGGTCGCCGGTGGCCTGGTCGCGGATGACGCCCTTGGAGCCGAGGCCGTCCGCGAGCGGCGCGCCGAAGCGGATCGGCTCGCCGTGCTCCAGACGGATGACGGCCTCCTCGGCCTTGTCCTTGTCCTTGAGCACGTCGAACGCGCCGTCGTTGAAGATGTTGCAGTTCTGGTAGATCTCGACGAGCGCGGTGCCGGGGTGCGCGGCGGCCTCCCGCAGCACCGAGGTGAGGTGCTTGCGGTCCGAGTCGACGGTGCGGGCCACAAAGCTGGCCTCGGCGCCGATGGCGAGCGAGACCGGGTTGAAGGGCGCGTCCAGCGAGCCCATCGGGGTCGACTTGGTGATCTTGCCGACCTCGGACGTGGGGCTGTACTGGCCCTTGGTGAGGCCGTAGATCCGGTTGTTGAACAGCAGGATCTTGAGGTTCACATTGCGCCGCAGCGCGTGGATGAGGTGGTTGCCGCCGATGGACAGCGCGTCGCCGTCGCCGGTGACCACCCAGACGCTCAGGTCGCGGCGCGAGGAGGCCAGACCGGTCGCGATGGCGGGGGCGCGGCCGTGGATGGAGTGCATCCCGTACGTGTTCATGTAGTACGGGAAGCGGGAGGAGCAGCCGATCCCGGAGACGAAGACAACGTTCTCCCGCGCGAGACCGAGCTCGGGCATGAAGCCCTGCACGGCGGCGAGGACCGCGTAGTCACCGCAGCCGGGGCACCAACGCACTTCCTGGTCGGACTTGAAGTCCTTCATGGACTGCTTGGCGTCAGCCTTGGGCACCAGTGAAAGTGCCTCAATGCTGGGCTTCTCCGTCGTCATCTCAGGCATCGATGGCCTCCTTGAGCGCATCTGCGAGCTGCTCGGCCTTGAACGGCAGACCCGTCACCTGGGTGAAGGAACGGGTGTCGACCAGGTATTTCGCGCGCAGCAGGTGAGCGAGCTGACCGAGGTTCATCTCGGGTACGACCACCTTGTCGTAACGCCGCAGCACCTCGCCGAGATTCCGCGGGAAGGGGTTGATATGGCGTAGATGCGCCTGGGCGATCCGCTCGCCGGCGACGCGGGTGCGGCGGACGGCCGCGGTGATGGGGCCGTAGGTGGAGCCCCAGCCGAGCACCAGGGTGTCGGCGCCCGCCCCGTCCGGTCCCGCCGGGTCGTCGACGACCAGGTCGGGCACCTCGATGCCGTCGATCTTGGCCTGCCGGGTGCGGACCATGAAGTCGTGGTTGGCCGGGTCGTAGGAGATGTTGCCCGTGCCGTCCTGCTTCTCGATGCCGCCGATGCGGTGTTCGAGGCCCGGTGTGCCGGGGATGGCCCACGGGCGGGCGAGGGTCTTCGGGTCGCGTTTGTACGGCCGGAAGACCTCGGTGCCGTCCGGGTCCGTGTGGTTCGGGCCGGTGGCGAACTGCACGCGCAGGTCGGGGAGTTCGTCGACCTCCGGGATGCGCCACGGCTCCGAGCCGTTGGCCAGGTAGCCGTCGGAGAGCAGGAAGACCGGGGTGCGGTAGGTGAGCGCGATCCTGGCCGCCTCCAGCGCCGCGTCGAAGCAGTCGGCGGGCGTCTGCGGGGCCACGATCGGCACCGGGGCCTCGCCGTTGCGGCCGTACATCGCCTGGAGCAGGTCGGCCTGCTCGGTCTTGGTCGGCAGGCCGGTCGAAGGCCCGCCGCGCTGGATCGCGACGACCAGCAGCGGCAGTTCCAGCGAGACCGCGAGCCCGATCGTCTCGGACTTGAGCGCGACGCCGGGGCCCGAGGTGGTGGTGACCGCGAGCTGGCCGCCGAAGGCCGCGCCGAGCGCCGCGCCGATGGCCGCGATCTCGTCCTCGGCCTGGAAGGTGCGGACGCCGAAGTTCTTGTGCTTGGACAGCTCGTGCAGGATGTCCGAGGCCGGGGTGATCGGGTACGAGCCGAGGTAGAGCGGCAGATCGGCCTGCGCGCCGGCGGCCACCAGGCCGTAGGACAGCGCGAGGTTCCCGGAGATGTTGCGGTAGGTGCCGGCCGGGAAGGCCGAGGTCGCGGGCTGCACCTCGTAGGAGACCGCGAAGTCCTCAGTGGTCTCGCCGAAGTTCCAGCCGGCCCGGAAGGCCGCGACGTTGGCCTCGGCGATCAGCGGCTTCTTCGCGAACTTCTTGCGCAGGAACGTCTCGGTGCCGTCGGTGGGCCGGTGGTACATCCAGGACAGCAGGCCGAGCGAGAACATGTTCTTCGAGCGCTCGGCCTCCTTGCGGGAGAGCCCGTACCCCTTGAGCGCCTCGACGGTGAGCGTGGTGAGCGGCACCGGGTGGACGCTGTACGCCTCCAGGGTGCCGTCGTCCATCGGGCTGGCCTCGTAGCCGACCTTCGCCATCGCGCGCTTGGTGAACTCGTCGGTGTTGACGATGATCTCCGCGCCGCGCGGCACATCGGCCAGGTTGGCCTTGAGCGCGGCCGGGTTCATCGCGACCAGCACATTGGGCGCGTCGCCGGGGGTGAGGATGTCGTGGTCCGCGAAATGCAGCTGGAAACTCGACACGCCCGGCAGGGTGCCCGCGGGCGCCCGGATCTCAGCGGGGAAGTTCGGCAGCGTGGACAGGTCATTGCCGAAGGAGGCCGTCTCGGAGGTGAAGCGGTCCCCGGTGAGCTGCATGCCGTCACCCGAGTCGCCGGCGAACCGGATGATCACCCGGTCGAGGCGGCGGACTTCCTTGACGCCACCGGGTTTACGCTGCTCCCCGACGGCTGACGTCTCGCCCTGCTCGGCTGACGCGGCGGAATCGGCCTGTTCGGCCGGGCTACTGACCTGGCTGGTCACTGCTTCGGACCTCCCTCGAGGCGTCGGCTCGGAACTGGCGTGCCGGCCACTTGACCCACCGGCCATGCTACGTGGGCAAGGGTCGCCTTCCCTGGATGGATCACAGAATGGTCACCCCGCTGAGACGGCTTTATGTCACGGCTTGGCATGGTTCATTCGCCCCCCGGCCCCTTCTTCGCAGACGCTGCCCGCTCATCCTTTGGTTCTACGACTGGTTCTACGACCACGGCCCCGACCCGGTCATTCGTCCCGGATCTGACAAAGTGTCAGCGTGCTAGGTGTTGAGGTAGGTGAGCACGGCCAGCACCCGCCTGTGATCCCCGTCACTCTGCGACAGGCCGAGCTTCAGAAAGATATTGCTCACATGCTTCTCCACCGCCCCGTCGCTGACCACGAGTTGCCGCGCGACAGCTGAGTTCGTCCGCCCCTCGGCCATCAGGCCCAGCACCTCCCGCTCGCGCGGGGTGAGCCCGGCCAGCACGTCCTGCTTCCGGCTCCGGCCCAGCAGCTGCGCCACGACCTCGGGGTCCAGCGCGGTGCCGCCGCCGGCGACCCGCACCACCGCGTCCACGAACTCACGCACATCGGCTACCCGGTCCTTGAGCAGGTAGCCGACCCCACGGCTGGATCCGGCCAGCAGTTCCGTCGCGTACTGCTCCTCGACGTACTGCGACAGCACGAGCACCCCTAGTTCCGGGTAGCTCCCGCGCAACTGCACAGCCGCTCGCACGCCCTCGTCGGTGTGCGTCGGCGGCATCCGTACGTCCGCGACCACCACGTCCGGCAACGCGCCTTCGTCGGCCATCTCGCGGATGACCTTGATCAACGCCTCCGCGTCCCCGACGCCCGCCACGACGTCGTGTCCCCGGTCGGTCAACAGTCGGGTCAACCCCTCCCGAAGCAGCACCGAATCTTCGGCGATGACCACTCGCACCCTGTCCTCCACGATTTCTGGCCCCCCAGTTTGCGATGTGAGGCCATCAGCATCCCAGCATTGGGATGCCCGCGTCGCCCACAGCGTCGGGCAGCGGGCTAGGGGTGTGGTGGAGGAAGACATTCGGCGCGAACGGGCGGTGGTTGATCACCGTCCGTTCCCGCCGGCCGTGCGACCGACGTGCCGTCAACTGGTCCCGTCGGCCGTTCAGCCGCGCCAGGGGAACTCGGCGGTGATCGCGGTGGGCCCGCCCACGGGCGAGTCGACCACCAGGATTCCGTCGACCGCGTCCAGCCGTTCGGCCAGCCCCGCCAGGCCGCTGCCCGACGTGGCGTCCGCGCCGCCGCGCCCGTCGTCCGTCACCTGGACCATGATCCGGTTCTCGGAGCGCCACACGTCGACCGTCGCGTGCCGGGCCTGCGCGTGCTTGCTGATGTTCTGCAGCAGCTCGGAGACGGTGAAGTACGCGATGCCCTCGATGGCCGGCGCCGGGCGGGCCGGCAGGTCCACGATGGCCTGCACCGGAACCGTGCAGCGCGCGGCCAGGGCGGACAGGGCCGGGCTGAGGCCGCGGTCGGTGAGGATCGCCGGGTGGATGCCGCGGGCCAGGTCGCGCAGCTCCTGGAGGGCGATCTTGACCTCGCCGTGCGCCTCGTCGACCATCTTCGCCGCCGCCTCCGGGTCCTCCAGCAGCTTCTCCTTGGCCATCCCGAGCCCCATCGCCAGCGCGACCAGCCGGGCCTGTGCGCCGTCGTGCAGGTCGCGTTCGATGCGGCGCAGGTCGGCGGCGGCGGTGTCGACGACCGTGCCGCGGTCCGACTCCAGCTCCCACACCCGGCTGGCCAGTTTCGACGGGCCGAGCAGCCCGGACACCAGCGCCCGGTCCACCTGCGTCAGACCGCGGATCACCCACGGACCGGCCATCACCAGCACCAGGCCGATGCCGCTGGTCAGGGCGATCTCGAACGGGGTGTCCAGATGGAAGGCGTGGTTGTCGTCGCCGTAGAGCTGGATGCCCGACTGGCCGAGGTACATCGGGAAGGTCCACTTCCACAGCGGATAGGACAGCAGCGCCCAGCCGACGGACCAGAACGTCACCGAGAAGGTGAACGCGAACACCGCCCACGGGAAGTGCAGCACGCAGTAGAGCAGGTGCCGCCAGGACGCCCCGCTCTTGAGCATCGCGCCGACCCAGGCCATCGGGCCGCCGCCCTTGGGCCGCACCGGCTGCGGCGCGCCGACGTCCAGCCCCAGCAGCGCGCGCGCCCGGCTCCGCTCCACGGCGCCCAGCCCCCGGCAGCCGGCCAGCCCCAGCGCCAGCAGCGGCACACCGAGGAAGGTCACCAGCAGACCGGCGCTGACCGAGACGGTCGTGATGGCGAAGGTGAACATCACGATCGCCATCGGCAGGCTGAGGAAGAGATAGAGGAACTCGCGCCAAGCGCGGCCTTCGAACGGCGCACGCAGTGCCGCGGGCACCCGGTGAGTGCGGGTCTCCGGTCCGTATGCGGTGGCCATCGTGTCGTCCGTTCTGCGGTAAGCCGCGGTCCGCTTGCGCCGAGTCTCGGCGGGCGTGCGCTGATCGGGGGGCGCCCTGATCAGACGTGCCCTGGTGGGGTTGCCGCCCGAGCCCCGGCGCGGGTCTGGTGCTCCGTACCCACAGCCTGCTGGAACGGGGGCCGCCGGACCATGAAGCCGGTCGGCCTCTTGGGCGGGGGGTTTTCCCTACCCCGGGGGTGGGTGCGGGGTCGTGCGGCGCTGCGGTCGGACGGCGCTGCGGTCGTGCGGCGCTGTGGTCGTGCGGCGCTGTGGTCGGACGGAGCTGTGGGCCGCACGGTCCGTCGGCGGTGGCCCGTACGGTGCGGGGCCTACGGGCAGTCTGCTGCCGGCAAGCCGCGCGGCGCGACCGCCCTACGCTCCGTCAGCCGTCCGTACGGTCGCGCCACGGCAGCTCGGCCGTGATCTCGGTCGGGCCGTCGGCGGGTGAGCTGAGCACGAACAGCCCGTCCACCGAGCCGAGTCGCTCGGAGAGCCCCGACAGGCCGGTGCCGCCGCTCGTCAGGGTCGCGCCGCCGTGCCCGTCGTCGCACACCCGGATCAGCAGCCGGTTCCCCACCCGCCACAGCTCGACGGACGCGCTGCGCGCCCCGCTGTGCTTGCTGATGTTCTGGAGCAGCTCGGAGACGGTGAAGTACGCGATGCCCTCGATGGCCGGGGCCGGGCGGGCCGGCAGCTCGACGGAGACCCTGACCGGCACCGTGCAGCGGGCGGCGATCGAGGACAGCGCGGCGTTGAGGCCGCGGTCGGTGAGCACCGCGGGGTGAATCCCGCGGGCCAGGTCGCGCAGCTCCTGGAGCGCCAACTTCACCTCGCCGTGCGCCTCGTCGACCATCCGGGACGCCACCTCCGGGTCCTCCAGCAGCTTCTCCTTGGCCATCCCGAGCCCCATCGCCAGCGCGACCAGCCGGGCCTGCGCGCCGTCGTGCAGGTCGCGCTCGATGCGGCGCAGGTCGGCGGCGGCGGTGTCGACGACCGTGCCGCGGTCCGACTCCAGCTCGGCGACGCGGTACTCCAGCTCGTCGGACGGCGAGAGCAGCCCGCGCACCATCGCCCGGTCGGCGTTGGTCAGCCCGCGCGCGACCCACGGCAGCGCCGGCCAGCCCACGAAGAGCGAGACGAGGGCGACGGCGAAGGTCAGCACGCCCCAGGGCAGCCGGATGAAGCAGTACAGCGTGCTCCGCCAGCCGACCGGGTCCTTGAGCGCTGTCCACAGCCAGGGGAAGAAGCCGCGGCCCGCCCGCCGCCGGATCGGGCTGGGCTCCTCGATCCGTACGCCCAGCAGCCCACGGGCGCGGGCCCGCTCCAGCCGGCCGATCAGCCGGCTGCCGAGCAGCCCGAGCGCGAGCAGCGGCAGCCCCACGACAGTGACCGAGAGCAGCACGCCCGCGTAGATCCACAGCGAGATGTAGGCGAAGCCGATGACGCCCACCGGAAGGTTGGCGAGCAGATGCGAGATCTCCCGCCAGGTCTGCGCGCTGAGCGGCGCGCGCGGCGGCGGCAGCCTGTCGTCGTGGCCGCGGGGATCGCCAGGGCCGGTGCTGTCCGCAGGGCTCGCGGTCAAGGTGCTCTCGGTCATACCGGCCAGCCTGCCGGGCCGCGGACCGCCGCGCCATGGGGTACGTGGGTGGGAGGGAGTAGGGATATCCCCACCTCACGATGGGCGCGCGGCACTCCGGGCAGGACCGAAGGGGGACGAAAGCGGTTCGGAGCGGAGGGAAGCGGGCGGAAGCGGGTGGGCACGGCGCGCTCGTCGGTGTGGTTGTCGGTGCGGTTGTCCGTGCGCTCGCCGCTGGATGAGAGGGGACGAGAGCGGACGAGAGCGGTGCGCGAGTGGCCTGTGCGCAAGCTGTACGCGTGAGCAGTACGCGGGACGGCTGCCCAAATGCGTGTGGGCAGGGCCTAGACTCCCGTGCGTACAGATCGTCGAACACACGGTGTCGACTGCCAGCGGGCCAGGGAGCGAGGGACGGACGTGCCGGAGACGACCGTACGGACCACCAGTACGCAACTCGCGGCCGACTACTTCCAGAGCTATTCGGTCGTCGGCCTGCTCGCGATCGTCGGCGTGCTCTTCGTCGCCGTGGCCTTCGGGGCCGGGCGGCTGCTGCGGCCGGTGGTGCCGACACCGGAGAAGCTGCTGACGTACGAGTGCGGCGTGGACCCGGTCGGCGAGGGCTGGGCGCACACCCAGGTCCGCTACTACGTCTACGCGTTCCTGTACGTCATCTTCGCGGTGGACTCGATCTTCCTCTTTCCGTGGGCGACGGTCTTCGCCGCGCCCGGCTATGGCGCAACGACGCTGGTGGAGATGTTCATCTTCC
The DNA here is from genome assembly GCF_035828615.1 of Streptomyces sp. H27-D2. Classification (NCBI taxonomy): domain Bacteria; kingdom Bacillati; phylum Actinomycetota; class Actinomycetes; order Kitasatosporales; family Streptomycetaceae; genus Streptomyces; species Streptomyces sp. H27-D2. The sequence goes on from NZ_JAYMZR010000059.1 coordinate 18,566, forward strand.
TCGGCTTCCTCGCCATCGGCCTGCTGTACGCCTGGAAGAAGGGCGTCCTCGAATGGACGTGACCCCTGTGGACGAGAATGTGCCCGATATTTCCGCCGACGCGAACGCGGCGGGCGCCGCCCCGGCGGTCGCGAGCCCCGTGGACCTGCCGGCGCCCCAGCGCCTCGGCGTGCTGTCCCGGCTCGCGCCCGAGCCCATGAAGGTGATCCTCAACTGGGGCCGCCGCTACAGCCTGTGGGTCTTCAACTTCGGACTCGCCTGCTGCGCGATCGAGTTCATCGCCGCGTCCATGGCGCGGCACGACTTCATCCGGCTCGGCGTCATCCCCTTCGCGCCCGGCCCGCGCCAGGCCGACCTGATGATCGTCTCCGGGACGGTCACGGACAAGATGGCGCCCGCGGTCAAGCGGCTGTACGAGCAGATGCCCGAGCCGAAGTACGTCATATCGTTCGGTGCCTGCTCCAACTGCGGCGGCCCGTACTGGGACTCCTACTCGGTCACCAAGGGCGTCGACCAGATCATCCCCGTCGACGTCTACGTACCCGGCTGCCCGCCCCGGCCCGAAGCGCTGCTCCAGGGGATTCTGAAGCTCCAGGAGAAGATCGCCCGCGAGTCGCTGGCCGAGCGGTACGGGCCGGAGCCGGTCCGTACGGGGGATGCGGCCGGAGCGGTGGGCGACAGCGCCGGGCGTCCGTCCGTCGGCGCGCTGCGCAGCGGGCTGGTCGCGGCTCCGCCGACACCGGGCGGCCCGGCTGCGGCGCTGCCGTCCGAGTCCGCTGAGCCGTCCGGGCCCGCTGCCGGGCCCACCGCTGAGACTTCCGCTGAGCCCTCCGCTCGTCCGACCGCACAGGAAGGCGACCGGTGACCGAGCCCACCGAGCCGAAGCCCCCGACGGAGCCGTCGGAGCCCTCGGCCGCGTCGGCGGCGGGCTCCGCCGCCGCGAAGCCGGACCCCGCCGCCGCGCCCGGGACGAGCGAAGCCCCGGCGGCGGCCGAGGCGCTGGAGCCCGCCCCCGAGCTTGCTCCGGCTGCCGCTCCGCAGCCGCCCGTGGGATGGCTGCCGGGCGGCGCCGAGGAGTTGTTCGGCGAGGGGGCGAGCGCCGAAGAGGCGTACGCGCTGCTCACGGTCGACGTCCCGCCGGCCGCCTGGCTCACCGCGCTGGAGACCGCGCGGGACACGCTCGGCTGCACCTACTTCGACTGGTTGAGCGCGGTGGACGAACCCGCCGTGGGCTTCCAGGTGCTCGCGCACGTCGTCGCTCTCGGCCACGCCGCCGAGGGCAAGCCGCTGCGCCGGCTGCTCGTACGGACGACCGTGCCGCACGACGCCCCCGTGCTGCCGACCGCGATCGGCGTGTACGCCGGCGCGGGCTGGCACGAGCGCGAGACGCACGAGATGTTCGGCGTCGACTTCACCGACCACCCCAACCTCGTACCGCTACTGCTCCCCGAAGGCTTCGAGGGGCGTCCGCTGCGCAAGGACTTCGTCCTCGCGGCGCGGGTGGCCAAGGCGTGGCCGGGGGCCAAGGAGCCGGGCGAGCCCGAGCACGGCGGCCCCAAGCGCCGCCAGATGCTGCCGCCCGGCGTCCCGGACCCGAACGAATGGGGCCCGCTCAAGGGCCAACTGCCCCCGGCCCCAGCACGCCCGGCGCGCGGGGCGCGTGCGGCGGGCGCGGCCGGCGCGGCGCGCGCGGGTCGTACGGCGGGCGCGGCGGGCGCGGCAGTCCCGGGGGAGCGCGCGCCCCGGCGCGACCGGAGCGCGGGCTCGGGCTCGGCGAGCCAGCAGGAGGCGACCACCGCACCGACGGGTGGCGAGACGGCACCGGCTGCTCCGGATGCGACGGCGGCGCCCACGGCTCCGGCGGCGCCCACCGCCCCAGCCGCACCCACTGCCCCGGCTGCGGAGCGCCCCGTACGCAGCGAGCCCGGTGCCGGCGAAAGCCCGGCGAGCCCGCAGCAGGCCGAGGCCGCCACCGGTGAGCCCGCGAGCGACACCCGGCCTTCGTCCGCCGTCCCTGCGGAGCGACCGGCACCCCGCAAACCGGCCTCTGACGCCCCGTGGCACAACCCGATCCCCGCAACGGACGAGGCTGAGCAGCCGGAGTCCGACGTGGCACCCGCGCCGAAGCCGGAGTCCGACGTGGCACCCGCGCCGAAGCCGGAGTCCGACGCAGCGCCCGAGCCCGGCGCAGCGCCCGGCCCGGAGCCCGTACCCGGCCTGGAGCGGAAATCCGGCCCGGGGTCCACCCCCGCAGCCGGGTCCAAACCCGACTCTGCGCTCCCCCAGCCCGAGACCCCCTCGGCCCCTGACACCCCCTCGACTCCCGACGCCCCCGAGACCCCCGAAGGAGGCGAGTCCCGGTGACCGACGTCCTCGACGTCGCCTGGCGCCTGATCGCCGTCTTCGTGGCCTTTCTCGTGCTGCCGCTCGTCGTCGGCCAGACCGAGCACAAGGTCATGGCCCATATGCAGGGCCGGCTCGGCCCGATGTACGCGGGCGGGTTCCACGGCTGGGCGCAGCTCGTCGCGGACGGCGTGAAGTTCGCGCAGAAGGAAGACATCGTCCCGGCCAACGCCGACCGCCGTATCTTCCAGATCGCGCCCGCCGTCGCGCTGCTCCCGTACCTGCTCGTGCTCATCGCGATCCCGATCGGTCCGGGCGGCGCCGTCGGCCAGACCATCGACGCGGGCATCTTCTTCGTGCTCGCCGTGATGGGCGTGGGGGTGCTCGGTTCGCTGATGGCGGGCTGGGCCTCGGCCAATAAGTTCTCGCTGCTGGGCGGGCTCCGTACGGCCGCGCAGCTGTTGGCGTACGAGCTGCCGATGCTGCTCGCCGCCGCCTCCGTCGCGATGGCCGCCGGCACGGTCTCGCTGCCCGGGATGCTCGACGCGTTCGAGTGGTGGTGGGTGCCGTGGCAGATCGTCGGCGCGCTGATCTTCTTCATCGCGGGTCTCGCCGAACTCCAGCGGCCGCCGTTCGACATGCCGGTCGCCGACTCGGAGATCATCTTCGGCGCGTACACCGAGTACACCGGGCTGCGCTTCGCGCTGTTCCTGCTGTCCGAATACGCGGGCATCGTCGTGCTCAGCGCGCTCACCACGGTCCTCTTCCTCGGCGGCTGGCACGGCCCGTTCGGCGCCGACGGCCTCGGCTGGCTGTGGACGGTGCTCAAGACGGCGCTGCTCGCGTTCGTCGTCATCTGGCTGCGCGTCAGCTATCCGCGGCTGCGTGAGGACCAGTTGCAGAAGCTCGCCTGGACCGTCCTCATCCCGCTCGCTCTGGCCCAGATCGCCCTCACCGGCGTCGTCAAGGTGGTGATCTCCTAGTGGCTCCCCTTCCCGGCAGCGGCCTGGCCAAGGGCCTCGCTGTCACCCTGCGCACGATGACCAAGCGCACCGTCACGGCGCAGTATCCGAATGTGCAGCCCGAGCTTCCGCCGCGCAGCCGCGGCGTGATCGCGCTGTTCGAGGAGAACTGCACGGTCTGCATGCTCTGCGCACGCGAGTGCCCGGACTGGTGCATCTACATCGACTCGCACAAGGAGACGGTGCCCGCCGCCGCCGAGGGCGGGCGCGAGCGCAGCCGCAATGTGCTGGACCGTTTCGCCATCGACTTCGCGCTCTGCATGTACTGCGGCATCTGCATCGAGGTGTGCCCCTTCGACGCGCTGTTCTGGTCGCCGGAGTTCGAGTACGCGGAGACCGACATCCTCAATCTGACCCATGAGCGGGACAAGCTCCGCGACTGGATGTGGACCGTGCCCGAGCCGCCCGCGCTCGACCCGGCGGCCGAGGAGCCCAAGGAGATCGCCGCGGCCCGCAAGACCGAGGACAAGCTGCTGGCAGCGGAGCAGGCAGCCGAGCAGGCAGCCCAAGCCGAACAGGCGGCGCGGGCCGCCCAGACCGAGCAGCCCGACCCGCGCCCCGAGGGCGACGCGTGACCCCCGCAGCCGCGCTCGCCGCGGACGCGGCCGGCGACGCCGTCGCGCGGACCCAGGGCTTCCTCTCCCCGAGCGGTGTCGAGATCGTCTTCGTCCTCGTCGGCCTGGTCACCCTCGGCGGCGCCGTGCTGGCCGTCTCCAGCAAGCAGCTGGTGCACGCCGCCCTGTGGCTGGTCGTGGCGCTCGGCGGGCTCGCCGTCGAGTACCTGCTGCTCACGGCGGAGTTCATCGCCTGGGTGCAGGTGCTGATCTACGTCGGCTCGGTCGTCGTGCTGCTGCTCTTCGGGCTGATGCTCACCCGGGCCCCCATCGGCCGTTCGCCGGACGCCGACTCGGGCAACCGCTGGGTCGCGCTCGGGGTGGCCGTCGCCGCCGCCGTGACCCTGGTGTGGGTGGTCGTGGACGCCTTCCGCGCGACCTGGATCAACCTGGAGCCGGTCGCCCCCCGGGGCGACGGAGCGGCCAAGGGGTCCACCGAGATCTCCGGCGAGATGCTCTTCCAGCACTGGGTGCTGCCCTTCGAGGCGCTCTCCGTGCTGCTGCTCGCCGCGCTCGTCGGCGCGGTCGTGCTGTCCCGCCGCGACAGGGAGGTAACGCGCTGATGCACCTCGCCTATCCCGCCGTACTCGCCGTGCTGCTCTTCTGCACCGGGATCTACGGCGTGCTGGCCCGCAGGAACGCGATCCTGGTGCTGATGTCCGTCGAGCTGATGCTCAACGCCGTCAACCTCAACCTCGTCGCCTTCGACGTCTGGCTCCGCGACACGCTGCACGCGGGCCAGGCGCTGACCCTGTTCGTCATCGCCATCGCCGCCGCCGAGATCGGCATCGGCCTGGCCATCGTCCTGCTCGTGTACCGCAACCGGGGCAGCTCCGACGTGGACCTGCTGCGCGACCTGGCCGAGTCCGACACCGACCCGGACGGTCCGGACGCCGGCGGGGCCGGACCGGCGGCCGACACCGCGCAGCCCCAGAAGGCGGAGGCCGCCGCGTGACCACCACGACCCTCGCCGTCCTCGTCCCGCTGCTGCCCTTCCTCGGCGCCGTCGCGGGACTGCTGCTCGGCCGCCGGGCCCCCGGCTTCGTACGGCCGCTGGCGATCCTGCCGACCGTCGCCGCGCTGGCGCTCGCGGTCGTGGTGGCGCTGCGGCAGGGCGGCGGGGACGCGCTCGACGCGGCGACCCGGCTCACCCCGACCGGCTCGGTGCCGATCGACCTCGCGCTGCACCTCGACGGCTTCGCCGTACTCGTGGCGGTGCTCGTCGGCGTCGTCGCGACCTGCGTGCAGATCTACTCCACGGGCTACCTGCGCGGCGACCCGCGCTACCCGTCGTACGCCGCGCTCGTCTCCCTGTTCACCGCCGCGATGCTGCTGGTCGTCTACTCCGGCGACCTGATGGTGCTGCTGGTCGGCTGGGAGATCATGGGCATCTGCTCGTACTTCCTGGTCGGCCACTACTGGGAGACGGCCGCCGCGCGCTCCGCCTCGCTCAAGGCGTTCCTGGTCACCAAGCTCGGCGACGTCCCGTTCCTGATCGGTATCTTCGCGCTCGCCGCCGACGCCGGCACCTTCCGGATCAACGGCATCCTGACGGCCGCGGTCTCCGGCGACGGCATCGGCCACCCCACCCTGATCGCGCTGCTGCTGCTCGCCGGAGTCGCGGGCAAGTCCGCGCAGTTCCCGCTGCACACCTGGCTGCCCGACGCGATGGCAGGACCGACCCCGGTCTCCGCGCTCATCCACGCGGCGACGATGGTCACCGCGGGCGTCTACTTCGTCGCCCGGCTGCTGCCCGTCTTCGCCGCCTCGGCCGCCGCCCTGATGGTGCTGGCCGTGATGGCCGCGATCACCATGATCGGCTCGGCGCTGGCCGCGTTCGCCCAGGACGACATCAAACGCGTGCTGGCCTACTCGACCATCGGCCAGCTCGGCTACATGACCGGCGCCCTCGCCGTCGGCGACCGCGGCGCGGCCGTCTTCCACCTGCTCTCGCACGGCGCGTTCAAGGCGCTGCTCTTCCTCGGCGCGGGCGTGATCATCCACGCGGCGGGCACCAACTCCCTCGCCGCGATGTCCCGGATGAGCGGCCTGGCCAAGCGCATCCCCGACGCCTACTGGACGATGACGGTCGCACTCCTCGCGCTCGCCGCCATCCCGCCCTTCGCCGGCTTCTTCTCCAAGGAAGCCGTACTCGGCGCGGCCGAACACGCCGCCACCGGCCATGCGCACGGCATCCCCGGCGCGGCCGGCTGGACCGTCCTGGTCGCCGGGCTGCTCACCGCCCTGCTCACCGCCGGCTACGCGGCCCGCCTCTGGCTGCTGGCCTTCCACGGCAAGGGCGCGCCGGTCCCCGACCACGGCAAGCAGCCGATGAGCATGAACGCCGTGCTGTGGGTGCTGTTCCTCCCCACCGCCGCGCTCGGCCTCAGCGTCGGCGTGCTCCCCGACTGGTTCGACGACCGGTCCCTCGACCCGACCCTCACCACCTCCGTCATCGGCACCGGCCTCGCCCTCGCGGGCGTACTCGTGACGTACGGGGCCTGGCGGCACACCTCGGCCGCCGCCGCCCGCACCCCGCTCGGCGCGGTCGCCGCCCACCCGGACGCCGAACCCGCCGCCGCCGAGATCGAGGCCATCGCGAGCCACGAGGCCGCCTACGGCGGCATCGCCTCGGCCAGGACCGTGTTCGACGGCCGCATCACCGATCCCGGCCGGCTGCTGCTCGGCCCCCTGCACCGGCACGCGGTCACCGGCTTCCACCTGGACGCCGTCTACACCGCCCTGTTCGTACGCCCCGTCCGGGCCGCCGCCGAACTGGTGCGCTTCCTGGACCGCGAGGTCATCGACACCTACGTACGCGGCGCGGGCGGCGCGACCCGGCTGCTCGGCACGCTGGTCCGGCGCGCCCAGACCGGCAACGTGCAGAGCTACCTCAGCGCGCTGCTCGCCGGCTCCGTGGTCCTGGCGGTCGCCGCCGTCCTCATCGGGGGAGGCTGACCCGTGCCCCTGCCGCAGCGATGTCCCGACGGTCCCGACGGGGAGGCCCTCGCGCCGCCCGCGCCGAAACCGGCTCCCGGTCCCGTCACGAACCGGAGCCGGCTCCGGTGCCTCGGCGCCGGTCCCATCACGAACCGGCGCCGACCCTGTCGCGTCGTGGCCGGTCCCGTCACGAACCGGCGCCGGCACCCCCTGGCCGGTCCCGTCACGAACCAGCCCCGTACCGCCACCACCGGCACCCCCAACACCACCCCGAACCGACACCCTGAGGAGAGCCCGAGGTGAATCAGACCGTCATGCAATTCCTCCTCGCGGCCGTCGTCGTCCTCCCGCTGCTCGGCGCGGTAGCCGCCCTGCTCCCGGCCCCGCCCGGACTCAAGGGCCGCAGCCCCGATCAGGCCGTGCTCCGGCACGGCGTCGTCGTCACCGGCGCCGTACTCGCCCTCGCCATCGCGCTGGCCGTCGGTTTCGACCGCGACCACCCGGCGACGATGCAGGCGACCACCGACCTCAGCTGGATCCCCGCCCTCGGCGTCCGGCTGCACCTGGGCACCGACGGGGTCTCGCTCCCGCTCCTCGTGCTGACCGCGCTGCTCACCTTCCTCTGCGCGCTCTACAGCTACCACTCGCCGCCGCTCGGGCGCGGAACCAGCCCGAAGGCCTTCGTAGCGCTGATCCTGGTCCTCGAAGCGGGCACCCTCGCCAGCTTCGCCGTCCTCGACCTGCTGCTGTTCTTCCTGGCTTTCGAGATGGTGCTCATCCCGATGTACTTCCTCATCAACCGATGGGGAGGCGCCGACCACGAGCGCGCCGCCTGGAAGTTCATCCTCTTCACGCTGCTCGGCTCCGTCGTCATGCTGCTGGGTCTCCTCCTCATCGGGCTCAAGGGCGGCACCTTCGACATGGTGGCACTCGCCTCTGACAACGGGTCGAAACTGAGCCACACCACCCAGCTCCTCGGCGTCCTCGCCATCGGCATCGGACTGGCCGTCAAAACCCCGATGTGGCCGCTGCACAGCTGGCTCCCGGACGCGCACACCTCCGCGCCCACCGTCGGCTCGGTGCTGCTGGCCGGCGTGCTGCTCAAGATGGGCACGTACGGCTTCGTACGGATCGCGCTGCCCATCGCCCCCGACGGCATGCACACCTTCGCGCCCTACCTCGCGGCGCTCGCCGTCATCGGCATCATCTACGGGTCGCTGGCCTGCCTTGCGCTGGCCCGGCGCGGCGCGAAGGGCGACCTCAAGCGGCTGATCGCGTACTCCTCCGTCGGCCACATGGGCTTCGTCCTGCTCGGCATCTCGACCCTCACCCCCACCGGCGTGAACGGCGCGCTGTTCGCCAACATCGCCCACGGGCTGATCACCGGCCTGCTCTTCTTCCTGGTCGGCGCGGTCAAGGACCGCTTCGGCAGCAGCGACCTCGACCAGCTCGCCGGAGCCACCGGCGCGGCCCTCTACGGCCGCACGCCACGCCTCGGCGCGCTGCTCGCCTTCGGCGCGGTCGCCTCGCTCGGACTGCCGGGACTGGCCGGATTCTGGGGCGAGATGCTCGCGATGTTCGGCGCGTTCCGCCCCGCCGAGGGCCTCAGCCGCCCCGCCTACCTCACCTTCACGGCCATCGCAGCCTTCGGCACGCTGCTCACCGCCGCGTACATGCTCATCGTCGTCCGCCGCGTCTGCATGGGCGAGCCGCCGGCGGCGGGTTACGCAGAGCGGCCCGCGGCGGGGGAGGAACAGCGGCTCGGGGAACCGGTCGCGGCCGGGCAGCCGGCCCGGCCGTCGGACGCGAGCCATCCGGCGCAGCCCGCCGGCGCGAGCCCTCCCGCGCAGCCCGTACGGACCACCGGCCATCCGGCGCGGCCCGTCCTGGCGGGGGACCAGCCGTCCCACCCGTCCGGTGACCTGCCGCCCTCCACGGCAGCCCGTCCCCTCACAGCCGCCCCGCCCTTCATGGCCGACGTCCAAGGCTTTGAACTCGCCGCCTGGACCCCTCTGGTCGCCCTCACCGTCCTCGCCGGACTCTGGCCCGCGGTCCTGCTCGGGCTCACCGACCCGGCCGTGCAGAACCTCCTCGGAGGAGGCAGCTGATGACCTCCCTCGCTCACGCCGTCAACGCGGCGCACACCCTCGGCAGCACCCTCACCGAGCACGCCGGGACGGCCGGCCACGCGGCACAGTCGGCAGCACACTCGGCGGCGCAGCCCCTCGCTCACCTGGCCGCGAACGCCCCCGCGCACCTCGCCCCCGCGCACCTCGCCGCGGGCCCGGTCGGGGACCTCGGGAACCTGGTCCAGTCCGTCGACTGGCTCGCGATCGCGCCGCCCGTCATCACCGCCCTCGTCGGGCTGATCGTGCTGGTCGCCGACCTCTTCATGCCGGACCGGCGCAAGCCGCTGCTGGGCTGGATCGCCACCGGGGGCCTCGCGCTCGCCGGGCTCTCGCTGCTGCCGCTGCTCGACGGCGACCGGAGCACCTTCTGCCTCAACTCCGACGCGGCCGTGTGCAGCTACACGGCGGACCACTTCACGCTGGCCGTGCAGTTCCTGGTGCTCGGCGGCGCGTTCCTGACGGCGCTGCTCTCGATCGACATCGTCGAGCACACCAAGCTCCCGGCGGGCGAGTACTGGTTCCTGCTGCTCTCCTCGGCGGCGGGCGCCGCCCTGCTGCCCGCCTCGCGCGACCTCGCGACCCTCGTCGTCGCCCTCGAAGTCGCCTCGCTGCCCGCCTTCGCGCTCGTCGGCCTCAAGCGCGGCGACCGCCGCTCCTCCGAAGCGGCCCTCAAGTTCTTCCTGTCCTCGGTCGCCGCGACCGCGGTCATGCTGCTCGGCGTCAGCTTCGTCTACGCGGCCACCGGCAGCATGCACCTGTCCCGGGTCGCCGAGGGCCTCGAACACGTCCCGGGACAGCTCGGCACGCTCGCGACGGCGGGCGTCGCGCTCACCCTGGTCGGCTTCGCCTTCAAGACCGCCGCCGTCCCCTTCCATTTCTGGGTGCCGGACACCTATGTCGGCGCGCCGCTGCCCATCGCCGCCTACCTCTCGGTCGTCGGCAAGGCGGTCGGCTTCACCGGCCTGATCCTGGTCACGGTCCTGGCCTTCCCGTCGTACGCCGACGTGTGGGGCCCGGCGCTGGCCGTGCTCGCGGCCCTCACCATGACCCTGGGCAACGCCGCCGCCCTGCGCCAGCGCCCCGAGCGGGCGCACAGCGCGGTGCGGCTGCTGGCCTGGTCGTCGGTCGGCCAGGCGGGCTACCTGCTGGTCCCCATCGCCGCCGCCGGCTACGCGAGTGACCCCTCGCACGCCATCGGCTCGACCGTCGCGTACGCCCTGATGTACGCGGCGGTGAACCTCGGCGCGTTCGCCGTCGCCGCTCTGGTGGGCCGTACGAACGCGGCCAACCGGCTCAGCGACTACCGGGGCCTCTACGCCACCCGGCCGCTCGCGGCCCTCGCGCTGGGCTTCTTCCTGCTCTGCCTGGCCGGACTGCCGCCGGGCATCATCGGCCTCTTCGCCAAGGTGACGGTCTTCTCGGCGGCCGTGGACGCGGGGCTGGGCTGGCTGGCCGCCGTGATGGCGGTGAACGTCGTGATCGCGCTCTACTACTACCTCCAGTGGACGGCCCTGCTGTTCCGCGCGCCGGAGCCGGCCGCGGAACCCGCATCGGCCGGCGCGGAAGGGGCGGGCCCGTCCACCGCCGCCCCCCGCCTCCGGATTCCGGCCCCGCTCGCCGCCGCGATCGGCCTGGCGGCCGTCCTGGGCATCGCGCTCTCCGGCGCCCCGCAGCTCGTCCTGCGCTTCGCCGCCGGCACCCTCCTCTGACCGGAGCCCCGACCGGCGGCTCCGCCGCGAGCAGCTTCACCAGGCCGTACGGGACACCCGTACGGCCCAGCGCCGTCCCGGTGTGCACAAGGGAACTAGCGTCCTCCGCCTGGCGTTGACCAGTACGGGAGGGTCCACTGGAAGGTGGAGACACCACGCGAGAGGTTCCCCCGCGGCACCACTTGGAGGGCGTACCGTGCACCGCCGGCACAACGGGCTCAAGACCGCCGTACTCCTCGGCGGCCTGTCCGCACTCATCATCGTCATCGGCGGCCTCTTCGGCCGTACGGGACTGATCATCGCCGTTTTCGTGGCCCTGGGCACCAACGCCTACGCCTACTGGAACAGCGACAAACTGGCGCTGCGCGCGATGCGGGCCCGCCCGGTGAGCGAGTTCGAGGCCCCGGAGCTCTACCGGATCGTCCGCGAACTCTCGACGACCGCGCGCCAGCCGATGCCGAGCCTGTACATCTCGCCGACCGAGGCCCCCAACGCCTTCGCGACCGGCCGCAACCCGCGTAACGCCGCCGTCTGCTGCACGGACGGCATCCTGCGCATCCTGGACGAGCGGGAGCTGCGCGGCGTCCTCGGCCATGAGCTGAGTCACGTCTACAACCGCGACATCCTGATCTCGTCGATCGCCGGTGCGCTGGCCTCCGTCGTGATGTTCCTGGTGAACTTCGCCTGGCTGATCCCGATCGGCCGTTCCAACGACGACGAGGGCCCGGGGCTCATAGGCATGCTCATGGTGATGCTGCTCGGCCCGATCGCGGCCTCGGTCATCCAACTCGCCGTCAGCCGCTCCCGCGAGTACGAGGCGGACGCCTCCGGCGCCCAACTCACCGGCGACCCGCTCGCGCTGGCCAGCGCACTCCGTAAGCTCGATGCCGGAACCAAGCAGCTTCCGCTGCCCCCCGAGCCCCGCCTGGAGACCGCGAGCCACATGATGATCGCCAACCCGTTCCGCCCCGGAGTGGGCATGTCCAAGCTTTTCTCCACCCATCCGCCGATGGCGGAACGCATCGCGCGACTTGAGCAGATGGCGGGTCACTGACCATGAAGACAATCCTGAACATCATCTGGCTGTTCCTGAGCGGCTTCTGGCTGTTCCTCGGCTACGTCCTCGCCGGCGCGCTGCTGTGCATCACGATCATCGGCATCCCGTTTGGAATCGCCTCGTTCCGCATCGCGGTGTACGCCCTGTGGCCCTTCGGCTACACCTCGGTCGAGCGCCGCGACGCGGGAGCGCCGTCCTGCATCGGCAACGTCCTGTGGCTGATCCTGGCCGGCTGGTGGCTGGCCCTGAGCCACGTCGTCACCGGCATCGCGCTGTGCGTCACGATCATCGGCATCCCCTTCGGCATCGCGAACTTCAAGCTGATCCCGCTCTCGCTGATGCCCCTGGGCCGCGAGATCGTCCCGACGAACCAGCCTTTCGCGAGCCGCTGACGCAGCCGCTGCGTTGAAGCAGCCCTGAAGCCGCACAGAATGGGGCCTCAGGGCCCCACCGGCCTTACCAGCCACAGCCAGGACGCCCACCCCGGGCCCCGCACGCCCCCAGGGCGTCCTACCCCCGGCCCAAGCCCTCAGCGGTCGGCCGGGGCGGTGCCCACGGGGGGCGGTATGGCCGAGCGCCGTACCGCCCCCCGGCCGATGCGCGGGCGCGCCCAGCGGTACGGGCGCTCCTGGCAGTAGCTGTCTAGCGGTAGTTGACGAACTGCACCGCGAAGTCGAAGTCCTTGCCCGTGACGAGGTTCTGCACGGTCTGCAGGTCATCCCGGCTCTTGGAGGTGACCCGCAGCTCGTCGCCCTGGACCTGCGCCTTGACGCCCTTGGGGCCCTCGTCGCGGATGACCTTCGCCACCTTCTTGGCGTTGTCCTGCGAGATCCCTTCCTCGATCGAGGCGAAGATCTTGTACTCCTTGCCGGACAGCATCGGCTCGCCCGCGTCCAGCGACTTCAGCGAGATGCCCCGCTTGATGAGCTTGGTCTGGAAGACATCGAGGATCGCGTTGACGCGCTCCTCGGAGTTCGCCTGCATCAGGATCTTCTCGCCCGACCAGTCGATCGAGGCTCCGACGTTCTTGAAGTCGAAGCGCTGCGAGATCTCCTTGGCCGCCTGGTTGATGGCGTTGGCGACTTCCTGCCGCTCGACCTTCGAGACGATGTCGAAACTGGAGTCGGCCATGGTGAGTTGGCTCCTCATAGGTAGGTCCGTCAGGGGCACGGCCCGTCGGGCCGCCCCGCCAGCCTAGCCACCCCCGCCGTGATCCAGCCGCGACGAACCGAGTGGCGGACCACCCCCTGCCATCGGGTAGGGTTTACGACGTTGCCCCGGAGCGCCGCCGCAAGGTGGAACCCGAGGCGGCAACCCTTGGCGGTGTGCCCGAGTGGCCAAAGGGAGCAGACTGTAAATCTGCCGGCTCAGCCTACCCAGGTTCGAACCCTGGCGCCGCCACGGTATTGGAACGGCCCCTGATCTGCGGAAACGCAGACCAGGGGCCGTTTTTTATGGGTCAAGCAGATTTAGCCGCGATTGGGTACTTTGCCCCAGTGTGTCTCACCGTGCTTCGCGTGCTGACCAGCGCGTGTGGGGCGGGCGTGGGGCATCGTAGTGACGCTTGTCTCTCACTTCTCAGCTCTCCCGCCCCGCAGAGTCGCTTCAATCCTGGCGTTCGCCGTCACGGCGGCACCCTCCAGGCACTTGGCGTAGACCCGGAAAAGGACTGCGACGCTGTGGCCGGCACGTTGCGCCACCATCTGGGGTTCCACTCCTGAACTGAGCCAGGTCGAAACAGCCGCGTGACGCAGGTCGTAAGGCCGCTTCGCCAGTGGCGAAGCGCACTGGAGCGGCGTGAGGGCGCGCGAGCGGGCTTCCGCCCACACCTCTCCGTAGCCGGTGTCCTGGATGAGCCCGCCGCGCTGGGTCTGGAAGAGCCGACCGTCATCGGTTGTACCGAAAGCGGTGATGTGCCACCGAAGTAGGGCGACCAGGTCAGGAGGGATCGGGACCGTGCGCATCGCTTTTCGGGGGCGGTGCTTGAGTCCGCGCTGCTCGTGCGCCTTCCCGCTGTCTGTCCATGCCGAGCCGGACCGTGGGCGGGTCTCGCGCAGCCACAGGACCCCCCACCCGCGACGGGGAAGGCCGCAGTCCTGGATGCGCAGCCCGATCACTTCTGCCGGACGTGCTGCCGCGTAATACATGCACCCGAAGAACGCGACCAGGCGGCGGCCCCGCGCGCTCTGCGTCTGTACCGCATTGAGCAGGGCGAGAGCCTGCCTTGGGTCCGGCACCGTAGCCGGGTCCAACTCCTCGGCCACCTGCTCAGGGGCTTTCCACTGGACCTGGGGGAGAGGGTTCATCGACAGGCGCCCGGCATCGACCGCGTAGCCGAGCGCGTTGTGGAAAATGGCCCGCTTCCTGCGGATCGTTGACGCTGCGGCGGTCGTGCCGTCCAGCTTCCTGGTCAGCGCGTCCAGCGCCGACCGAACGTGCATCCGGTCGGCCAGGGCCGACGTGAGTAGGGACTTCCGCTCGAACCAATCGAGCACTTTGGCGACGTCGGCCGGGGGCTCCTCGGTTCGCCGCGTCATGTTGAAGGCCCAGCTATAGAGCGCGACGCGCACGGTGTTGGCGTCGGCCATTCCCTTGGTGTCCGTGACCAGGGCGGGGGCGATGGTCGCCATCGCTTCGGCGAGGGTCCTACGGGTGGAGCCGGGGGAGTGCTCCCACTTCATCTCGATGTAGTCGCGAGCGTGCTGGTACCAGCTCACCTCCTTGCTCTCCCGCAGCTCCGTGACCGGCACACCGGTCGTCTCATCGAACGGTTCACCGCTGTGCATCGCCCTCAGCAGCTCCGCCCGGCGGCCGTCGGCCAGGGTCTTGGTTCGGAACGTCTGTGAGTGTGGTGTCTGGCCGGTCTTCCAGCGGAGTTCCGCCGAAGCCTGACCACGATCCTTGCGCTGCCGGACGGACCAGATCCGTACGTCGTACGTGGGCATGGAGCTCCCAAGAAAGTGGGGCCCGCCGGATCGGCGGGCCCCGTGTGGTTGGTTGGGCAGGTCAGGCGGCGGCGCGCTGTCCGCAGCGCTCCCACCACGCGTCCAAGTCGGCACGGCTCACCCGCAGGTGGCCATTCGGCAGTTTCTGCAGGCGGGGTGCCTGCCCACGGGCGCGCATGCGGTAGAAGGCGGCGCGGCTCATGTCGATCTCAGCGAGGACTTCGGGGAGCTTGAGCATCTGGGGGCGTGCCATGGCTGTGACTCCTTCGCGAAGCGGCGGGAGCGGGCGGTTGCCCTCCCCTTCTCTCTCAGGTCCGCTACATCCGCTACGCCGCTACATTGCAGGTCAGCGGCATGATTTTTGTAGCGGACGGGTCCGATGTAGCGGCTACGCCCGTTCGGCGGTGCGGGGGCGTAGCCGCTACATCGGTTGTTGCCGCTACAGATTTAGGGGCTCTGACCTGGGTTGTAGCGGCGTAGCGGATGTAGCGGCCGTGGGGGGAGAGCAGTAGCGGGTCCAGGCGTCGTCGAGGTCTTTGGCGAAGAAGCCTTTGAGGACGCCGCCGCTGGTGCGGATGTTGCGGGAGGCGATGGGGTCGTTGTCGGCGGTCATGTACTCGCCGAGCATTTTCGACAGTCGCCGGTTGTCGAGCGGCTTGCCGTTGAGGTCCGCCCAGGGGGCGTCGTCGAGGGCGTTGAGCCGGTCGAGAATGGCGATGGTGGGCAGGCGGTCAATGCCGATCAGGACGTGGTCTCGCAGATCGGTGAGCAGGCGAATACCGAGGCTGCCTTTGTCGTTGGCCTGGGAGGCTTTGACGAGGGTCACGCAGGCGTCGCGGGCCCGTTCGGGCCAGTCGCCCCCGGCGGCGTCCGCGACGGCAAGCAGCCCTTCCCACACGTCGGCGGGCCGGTCACTGATCCCCTCGGGCATCTCGGGCCAGGCCCCCATCACCCAGCCGCGCGCCTGCTCGGCCCAGTCGGCGAGGCGGTCCCGCAGGGCGTGACCCTCTTGTTCGTGGAGACGGGCGCGGAAGGGCTCGATGGTCTCGTTCCTGGCCCGCCGGCGCATGCGGATGATGACCGAGCGGGTCAGGATCGTGTCCGGCAACGAGCCCAGCCCGGCGACCGCGACGGCGGTGTAGGACGGGAACGCGGTGACGGTCTGGCTGTCGCCAACGCACCGGTAGGTGACCCCGGTCCGCCGGTGACCGGCGTTGAGGAACCCGCGCAGCTCCTCGTTGTCGCCCGCCTTAGGACCAAACACGGTGTCGATCTCGTCGAACAGGATCGTGGGCCGCCCGTCCGAACCGGACACCGCCCGGAACAGGGCCGCTGCCGACGCGTTTACGGCGACCATGGAACGCGGCACCAGAGTTTCCACGATCTCCAGCGCCCGTGACTTCCCCGACCCCGGTTCCGGGGACAGAAACGCGAGACGGGGTGTGGAGTCGAAGCAGTCCAGCAAGTGCGCGTGCGCGTCCCACAAGGTCACCGCCACGTAGGCGGCTTGGCTGGGGAAGATGTTGAAGCGCCGGTGGAAGGCTTCCACCTCGTTGAGCAGTGCCGCTCCGTCGATGCGCGGCTCAGTCGTGTCAGTCATGCGACGTTCCTGCCTTCCTGATGCGTGCGGAGCGGGCACAGGTCCCGGTGGGCGGTGTGGTCGTCGATCAGCGCGAGAACGCGCCGTTGGCCGATGGCGCTGCGGTCGCGACCGCAGGCGCACTTCGAGGTGGCGGTGGAGGTCGCGTCGCGCGGCATGACGACGTGCAGCCACGCGATCGGGTACGGCCCGTCACGACGCTGCGGGTCAGGACCAACAGCAGTGGGGACGCCTTCGGCGACGACCTTCGGATCGCCCACGGCCGTCAGCGGTGCGGCGGGTTGGGCGGCTTCCGGGCTGGTCGTGGTGCGGGGATTCCTCTTAATCGAGAGATGGCGGGGCGTGGTCATGACGCCTTGCCGGGGTTGTGGGTGATCGACCAGTTCAGTGCGCTGGCGATGACCGGCGTGCACTCGCGCTCCCGCAGGCCAGCGGCCTGACCTGCTCCATTAAGAGAATCCTGGACCTCGTCACGGTCCAGGTCGCCGGATGCGACGAACCGTCCCAGGGCGCGGGCAGCCCGCAGGAGCGTCCAGTTGCGCTTCCCCTCCGGGGCGCTCGCCACTTCCGCGATCTCGGCCCTGAGGGCCGCTGTGGCATACGCAGAGCCCTTGGAAAGCGACGGGAGGGCCGTTAGTGCCCGCGATGCTTGACGGACCGTCAGGAGTGCGCACAGCCAATCCGGCAGGGGTGCGACAGGTGCCGGATCGTTGACCGTGTATGGCCCGGCGGGTGTGGCGCTGCCGGCCGCGACGACGTACCCGCCCCACGCGCGGGTGTCGATGAGCTTCCCGAGCTTGCCCGCGCTGTTGGCGAGCCGGACACCAGTCGGGGCGGTGAAGTACAGGTGCTCCCCGCCGCTCGCAGTCCGCACCCGGTAGGTGGTGGGGACGGCCTGCCCGGCGCGCTCGCAGAGCGCTTGGAAGGTCGTCACGCCGGAAGGCGTGTCCGCACTGCTCTTCGTCCTGGTCTTGCTCTTGGGCATGTCGAGGTCGATCACGACCAGCCCGGACGGGCCCGTGGCCACTCCGACGTTGAACGGGATGTCGGCCCACGCCCGGCGGATGCGGTCCGGGTCGGTGGTGGCGCGCTGCTCCCACTTGCGGTGACCGCCCGCGCAGTCCCCGAGGCCGGGGCAGTACGCCTCACCGTGCAGGGCCGGGCGCTTGTCGGCGGAGCGGAGCGGGAAGACCGCCCAGCCGCGTTCTGCGGCGTCCAGCGCTGCGCAGAGCAGCGCGGACTGGGGTTGATGAGTCATGCTGGATGTCTCCTGTTCTCACGAACGGGTTGGGGACCGGGGCGACCGCGCATCTTTGGCGAGAGCGGGCGGTCGCCCCGGGCGCATTCAGGCTTCGGTCATGCAGTCGGGGCAGTCGCAGTCCTCGTCGTGCGGGCAGTCACACCCGCACGGGTGCGGGACGCCGATGCAGTAGCAGATGCACATGCCCTCACCGCACGGCTCTTCGTCGGTGGCGACTTCGTAGCCGAGTGGGGCGAGCGCGCTGTGCGCGCGATCCAGGTGGTCGGTGAGGGTCTGAGCGATGAGCGCGGCGGAAGCGAGGGCTGAGCGGGCCTCGGCAAGGTGCTCATCCGGTGCGCCGTAGTCCGCCGTGACAGCGCCGGTCTTGGCGAGCACTGCCAGGAAGTTGGAGAGCTGGTCGAAGCTCTGTGGCAGACGCTGGGTGAGAACCTTGAGGGACGCAACCACCTCGTACGCGTCGCCGGGGTAGCTCAGTTCGCCCTTGGTGCTCCGGGTGGCGTGGTTGAGGCTGCGGATTGTCTCAGCGGCTGTATCCGCCAAGTCCCTCGGGCTGGGATTCGGCATCGTGGATTTCCTCTCGGTTCGTGTCGATGCGGCGTCGGGTGAGATGCGGGACGTAGTCCGGCGGCGCGGAGTTGGCGGCGCGTCTGAGGCCGGGCCCGGGCTGCCGGTAGTGGAAGGCGGTGTGGGTGGTCAGCGGCTCAGGAGGTGGTGCGGGAAGGGCTCGTGCTCTATGTGGACGCCGAATGCCCTGATCCAGTACCAGTGGAAGGGGAACGAGGCGATCCCCAGTTGCAGGAGTGCGACGGCCCGGTGGTGGCCGTCGGCGACGTACACGTCCGGGTGGCGGTCGGAGACGCCGAGGATGATGGGCTCGCGCAGTCCGCGTTTGCGGATGGACTGGGTCAGCTCTTCGACCTTCGCCCGGTCCTTGTCACGGTGCTCGAAGCGGCGTACGGCGTCGGCCCACTTGCGGTACTCGGTCGGCCGGATCTGCCGGTCGTTGAGGAACGACGTGTCCATCTGTCCGCAGTACTTCACTGGGTTCCTTCCGGTGGTCCGGGATGAGGGAGGGAGGTAGGGCGCTGGTCTGCGTACCCGGTCCTGAGGGGGTGTGAGGGAGGTGCGCAGGGTGCCTCCCTGCCTCCCTCACCAGGGGCGTTTGTGCAGATCACAGGCGGTTTTGGGGGGTAGGGAGGCGGTGAGGGAGAACTCCCTCCCTCACCGCCGCCTCCCCTACGCGCCGTCGGCCTGGCCGGCGTCCTCGGCGGGCCGTGCGGCGAGCGCGGCCAGGACGCGATCACGGCCAACGACCATGACGCCACCGGACTTATGAGCGCCCGCGCCCGCGCCGTCGAGCACGGTGGCCAGGTCGCCGAACTTCCACGAGCGGTACTCACCCGGGTTCCGCTCGGCGAGGAGTTGCAGCACCTCCTGTGTCCGCATCCGGGACTCGTCGGCGAGGACGGCGGCGATGTCGGCGAGCGGGTCCAGCCGCTCGCCGTCGTCCCCGGCCGCAGTGCCGGCGGTGGTGACGCGGGCGCGCTGGGCCTTGGCGCGGTCCGCGATCTGCGCGGCTTCCTTGCCGTCGATGAAGTGCGTGCGCACGGTCACCGACGCTTGTCCGGGGGCGAGTTGGAGGCCGTCGCCCGCGACGACGAGGGTTCCCTTGTCGAGGCCCTGGCGGAGCTTGTGCGGGGCGGCGCCGCCGTTGACGGCCTGCTCGCCCAGGGCCATGTACGCCTGTGACTCGGTGCCCAGTACCAGCGACGCCCGGATGTGGTTGCCTTCCCTGCTCCGCTTGGGCAGGTTCTCGTTCGTCGGGTCCTGGGTGCCTTCCCAGAGGGTGACGTTGACCGCGCGGCCCTGGTCGTGGATCTTCTTCACCGCCTGGAAGTAGCGGGAGGTGGCCTTGCTGCCGCCGTACGGGCGCTTGTCCTTCCCGACGGCGCTGGACCCGTACGCGACCTGCGCCTCGTCCACGATGAACACGATCGGCCTAAAGCGCCGGTCGGTGCGGGCCATGTCGCGGGTGACGCCCTCGTTTGAACCGGACTGTTCCACCAGCTCGATGCGACGCGCCATCTCCTCGACGCCGCCTTCGAGCATCTGCGTGGCGTTCATGACGTGCTCGTCGGTGGGTCCCTGGATCAAGGTGGTGGCGATCCCGTCGAACATCCGCCAGTCGCCGACGCCCTTGAGGTCGGCCATCCGGAATTCGACGGTCGCATCGAACGCGAGCCACAGGGCGAGCGCCCGCAGGCTCGCGGTCTTGCCCTGGTTGGACAGGCCCGTGATCAGCATCATCCGTTGCTTGAGGCTGATCAGCGCGGCATCCCCGCGCAAGTCCTGGCCCCACGGGGCGCGGCCGTGGTAGAGGTCGGCGCTCACGTCGGGGTCGGTGACCAGCGGCGAGGGGCCGATCGGCTCATCGAGCGCGCCCGAGTCGGCGATCCACAGCCGCACGGTGCGCGGGCTCGGCGGGATCGCGATGAACACCTCGTGCTCGTGCCGGTTGAGGTTCTCCGCGAGCTTGCGCCGGCGGCCCTGGATCTCCTCGGTGGAGACCCCGGAGGGCAGCGTCACGTCGGCCTCGACGCCGCATCCGGCGATCCGGATCGGTCCGAGCATCGAGGCCCCGGCGTCGCCCATGTCGCGGATCGCGGTACGCAGCGCGGCGATACCGAGGTCGCGCATCGCGGTCACGACGATCGACGGGGTGATCGGAGCGCCGTCGGTGGCGCGCTGCGCGGCGGGAAGCGCCCACTGCGGCGCGGCCTGACGCTGACGGCCCACGCCCCACAGGGCGAGCAGAGCGAGCCACGGACCGACCGTGACCAGCGGACCCCACACGAGGGTGGCGACGACGATCGCCCAGTTGACCAGGCCGATGAACCCCATCACCGGGACGCCGACGTCGGCGACGTCACCGGACGCCACCGCCATCGCGATCCCCAGACTCAGCAGAGTGCCCCCGGTGAGCCCGGCTCCGATGGCCGCGCCCTTGGCGATGCGGCCCGGTGCGGTGAGCAGGTCCATCCGGCGCTGGTGACGCGCGGCACGAAACGCCCGCCCCCGCTCCTCCCACTCAGCGGCGACATCGGGCTGCCCGGCGGCCTCAGCGGTCCGGATCATCCGCTCGTACCGGGCCGCAGACCGGCCGTCCCACGCCCGGCGGGTCACGATCCTCGTCCCACCCACGACATACATGCCGTGGCGGGCCACCAGACGCCCGCCGCTGCGGGTCCGCTCATGAGTGACCGCGACGCGCACGGCCCGGCCGGTGCGGGTCCACACCGGCACGGGGACGGGGGCGGGGGTGGTCGTCGGTGCGGGGGCGGCCTCGGGGGGTGTGTCGGGTACGGCCTTCAACCAGCGGATGCCGCCCTCGGGTGTCCGGGGCGGGGGATCTGTCGCGGGTACGAATGCGTCCGTCATGCTGGGATCTCCTGTTGCTCGTAGGTGGGTGCAGGGAACCCGGGGCGGCCGTCTCGCCTGCCAGCTCTGGCGGCCGTCCCGGGGTCGCTATCGGCCGTACTTCTTGGCGGCCTTGGCGCGGACCTTGTCGTCCCGCGCCTGCTTCTTCGCGGCGTCGCGGATGCGCTGCTCGTCGAACTTCTGCCGGGCCTTGGCCGTCGCCTGCTCGCGCAGGAACGTCTCGCGCTCGGCCCGCACCAGCTGGGCGCGGGCCTCGGCCCGCGCGTCGATGGCCTCGATGCGCCGGTCGTAGCTGCTGGTGTCGGCGTCGGCGGCGGCCTGGCGTGCGCCCTGCATCAGCAGCCGGGCGCGCAGGACCTTCTCGCTGCGGGTGTACGAGCGGTCGGGCAATGTCGTCATGACGGGCCTTTCATCGGGCGGGGTCAGTGGAGTTGCAGGGCCAGGCGCTGAAGGCGGGTGGTAGGTCAGCGCCGCCGGGCGGCAGCGATCTCTTTGTCGGTGACTCCGGCGGCGTGCGCCCGCCTGACGGCGTCGTTGGCGCGTCGGGCAGCGTCGGCGCACTGGCGGGAGCCGAGGCCGTGCGCGTTGGTCGCGGTGACAAGGCTGTCGACGGCGGCAGCAGCGGCCTGCACCAGCAGGCGGACGCGGGGGAGGGTGCTCATGTCAGTGCTTCTTCCGGTTGGTGCAGCTCGGGTAGGCGGAACCGCGCTGGCAGTGGTCGTAGTCGCCGCTGCTGACGCGGAACGCGTGGACGCTGCCGTCCTTGGTGCGGACGGTCAGGTCATAGCGCTGGGTCTTGGTCGACGGCTGGTACGTGCGGTCCTTGTCGACCACCAGACCGGCGGGACCGGCCTTGAAGTCGGTGCATCCGGCGAGCAGGACGACGGCGAGCAGAGACACGGCAGCGGTCACCGCGCGCCGGGCGACGATGTGCTTCACGGCGGTTCTCCTTCGGTTGGCGGCCGGTCGGTCCGGCCCCACCGCGCCCGCCGGTCTGCGTGTCTGGCGCACCACGCAGGCCGGTCGGCACGGAAGGGCCGTCAGCCCCTGCGGCCGAGCCGTTTCGCGGCTGCGCCCCCGCTGCTCCCGCCGATCGACCGGACGACGGCCACGACTCCCCAGGCCATGACCGCAGCGAGGAACGCGAGGATCGCGAGGTTCGCGGCAATGGCGGTCAGCACACCGACGAGCAGCGGCCCGAAGTACACGCCGGCCGCGACGGCCCCGGCACCCATCCCGGACCCGAGCGCGATGCGCTGCACCGTGCGGTCCGGCGCGGCCTGGTGGATGTGCTGGTGCACGACCTGAGGAGCGGTCTGCTGTGCGGGGAGCTGGGAAGCATCGGCGTAGACGTAGGTGCCGTCCGGGAGCTGCACGACGCGGGCGGGAGCGGGCAGGGATTCCATCGGTTGTCCCTTCGAGAGCGGATGCGGGCAGCGCGCGGTCAGGCGGCGCGCTGGTCTTCGGGGTAGGCGCAGGCCACGCACCTGCCGAGCGAGACCGGGATGCAGTACCCGGCGTCGGTGCGGCAGTCGGGGCAGGTGCGGCGGGCGGTCATCGCTTTGGCGAGAGCGGCCCATTTGGCCTCGGTCATCGGGCGGACCGGCTTGGCGAGGTCGGTGCGGTAGAGGTAGGCGGCGCGGACCGTGCGGCCGTAGCGGCGGGAGGACCAGAGCACCTGTGCGGCGATGTCCTGCCCGCCCGGCCGCAGTCCCTCGGCCCGCAGTTGGCGACGCGTCGCCAACCCGTCCGGAGCCAGCCGGAACGGGAAGGTGGGAATGCCGTAGCGGGTGCCGTCCGGATCGTAGAAGCGCATCCGGGCGGACATCAGGCCGTCTCGGACGCGTCCCCGTCGCCGACAACGGCGGCGGCGCGTTCAGCCTTCAGCGTGTCGCGCAGGGCGCGGGCCTTGGCCGGTGCGGTGCGGACCACCTTGCGGATCGCTTCCGCGGTCAACTCGGCATCCGACCAGTCGGCCGTAGCCGTGCGCGCCTCGGTGAGCAGGTCGTCCGCCGTGCGCCTCGGTCGGGCGGTGCGGGCGGCTTGCGGGACCCGACCGGTCGCCCGGCGCGGTGCCTGCGTCGCGGCGGCGAGCACCGCGACCGGAGCCGATCGGACCGGCACCGGATCGAGCACCGTGAGTGGCACCGGATCGGCCGATGGGTCGGCCGATCCGGCGAGCACCAGGGGCATGGTCGCGGGGGTCGATTCCCGCAGGTCAGCCATCGACTGATTTACGATGGTGTCTGGGTTTTCATCCTGGTTTGCTGGGTGGTGGTGCAGCACCTTCGCGACCAGGTCGGAGCCGAAGAAAATCGACCCGACCGGCAGCGAGGTGGCCAGCAGTACGAGCAGCCAGTTCGCCGGGTCCCAGTCGGCGAGCTGCATGCGCTGCCCGCCGCCGTGCATGGCGGGTACGAGCCCGTGCACGTAGTTGAGGACCAGCGACGCGAGGGTGTATCCGGCGAGCACCCGCAGCGCGCGCCGCCGGTCCTTCTCCCCGGTGAGAACCAGGGTCGCCACCAGCGCCAGGGCCATCAGCCCATCGACCACGAACGGGTAGAGCAGGGACGCCGTAGCGTCCGCGCCGACCGTGCGGGCCACATCCCGCAGCGCGTTCCAGGAGACCCGGAACGCCATGCCGACCACACCCACCAGGGCCAGGACGAGGAGCGTCTTCGCGGGCCGGTTCACCGTGCGCCCCCGTCCCGACCGTCAGCCGGTCGGCGGCGCAGGGCGTTGATGTGCAGGCAAGCCAGGAACGAGGCCAGGGCCACCGCGACGCGGGCCCAGGCCGGGACGGCCGGCAGCCAGGAGAGCGCCACCAGCGCCAGCATCAGCAGCCCGCCGTACCGCGCCCACCAGCCACTCAGGGAAGTGCGCGAGCGCGTCATGCCGCTTCCCCCGCAGCGGCGTCGCGGTTGGCCAGGTCGCGGCGGGCAGCGAGCACCTTGCGGCGGGCCCGCCGGATGCGCCGCGCGTCCAGCTCGGACACGGGCCGGTCAAGCACCGTGATCTGTGCGTCCAGCAACTCGACTTCCGCCAGGATCACGGGCATCTCAACCTCGATGCCCGCAAGCTCAGCGTCCGTCGGCTCACGCTCAACGTCTGTGGCGGTAACAGCCGCCTGAACAGTGCCGATGTACCTCATGGGTCGTGGTCCTTCCAGGTTGAACGGCCCAAAACAGCGGCCCCGGTGTTCGAGCACCGGGGCCGCGCGCCGTTGAAGTCGGTCGATCCGGCTCCCCTCAGCGCTGCTCGTACGAGACGAGCAGCGGAGGCAACCGGCCGCAGCACGAGCTGCGGAGTTGGGTAGTGCAGATGTCTCGTTCGGGACGCGCCTGCCGTTTCACGGAACAAGTCGCTAGGTCCCGTCTCAGGTGAGACAAACCGTCCGGACTGACAAGGGATCGCCACCTTCCGGTGGCGACTGTCCGGCACCTCCCCCCGACCAACGCGGGGCTCCTGGCGTGGCTCAGTAGCTCCAACCCGAGGTTCCGGGCGGTGCTTGTGGCCACATCAATAGACTGGACCGGTGGACCGGTCCAGTCAAGTACTGAATTTGGAGTTGGGAGGCATCGCGGAAAGGATTCGCAGGTCACACGGCCTGACGAAGCATCAAAAAAGCTGGACCGGCGGACCGGTCCAGCTTCCTTCGACGGCTTACCTACATGGCGTAGGTGTCCACCTGCTCGAAAAGTGAGGAGGGCGTGACACCCTCCTCGCAGACCAGTGGGTGACCCTCCTTGTCATACGCCGTATGCAGGAGTACGGCGACCGGGGCGGATGCGGCTACCCCCAAGCGGTCCGCCTCCGCGTCCGTAGCGAGGCGCACCGTCGTGACGTCCACTCCCTCGACCGGCAACCGTCCAGTCTGCCGACGGACGTAGCGTGTGGTGCCTTCGGCGATGGGGGCTGTGTCTGCGAGGCGTGGCGCCGCTTCCGCGATCTCCGGAGGGAACCACGCCTCTACGCAGCTATTCGGAGATCCGTCCGGAAGCTGGAGGATGCGGATGCGCCGGAGCGCTTGCACCCCGGGGGAGAGTCCGAGCACAACGGCGACACGAGGGGGAGGCTCCGCCCAGTCGGGTGTGCCGACGCGCACGAACGGCATCCCGCCCATGATGCGCGCGGACCCTGCCCGGCGGGCGCCGGCGGGGCGTGCCACGGGTGTCTCTGTGACGACGAAGCCGGTGCCCTGTTTGGCGACGACCACCCCGTCATTGCGCAGCACATCCACAGCCTTGATGGCGGTGGCCCGTGATACGTCCCACTGGTCGGCCAGTTCGCGGCCGGATGGGATTCTGTCCCCAGGAGCGAACTCACCAGCGGCGATGCGGGCGCGCAGAGACTCAGCGATCTCTTCGTACTTCAGAACGGCCATGGGTTTCCCTTCTACGCGCACTGGACTGGTCCACCGGTACACACGATACTGCGACCATGTCGAATCTCGAATTGGCTCCCTCCGTGATGCAGTACTACGGCGAGACAGCGAACGAGGACAGCCGCCTGCGTGGCTCGGCAGACGGACGTATGGAGCTGGTCCGGACTCAGGAACTCCTCCGACGCTTCATGCCCCCAGCTCCAGCGCGCGTGCTCGACGTGGGCGGGGGGACAGGGATTCATGCCGAATGGCTGGTGAAGGACGGCTACGACGTCACTCTGGTAGATCCAGTGCCCCGCCATGTCGAGAGCGCGTCGGCTGTGTGCCCGGCGTTCCTGGGGGACGCACGCGATCTGCGGGAGCCGGACAGCAGCTTCGACGTCGTGCAGCTGCTTGGACCGCTCTACCACCTGCCGGACCCCGGCGATCGCAGTAAGGCATTGGCGGAAGCCGTCCGCGTGGTGAAGCCGGGCGGCCTGGTAGCCGCAGCGGCCATCAACCGCTACGCATCACTTTTTGAGCACGTCACGTACGCCCACCTGCATACCGAGCGGATGCATGACTCCGTCTCCAGGATTCTGGAGACGGCCGTCTACGACGGGGCGCGAGGGTTCGCCCTGGCCTACTTCCACCGCGCAGAAGAGTTGGCGGCTGAGTTGGCTGCCTCCGGGCTGACGGACGTTCAGGTCTTCGGCATCGAGGGACCCGCGTGGTCGCTTGTTAAGGCAGCCGAGCAACAGCCGGGCGAGGGGCCCACGGACGACCTGATCGCCTCTGCCATGGCGGCAGCGCGCATGGCAGAGAAATACCCGGAACTCCTCGCTGCCAGCTCCCACCTACTGGCGTTCGGCAAGCGGTGAGTTGGCGCGTGGTGGGGTGAGTGGGGGCGCGGCACCAGGGGCGACGAACGCCTGCTCAGAGCTAGATCACGGCGCGGGCTGAGGGTCTTCGGGTGCTCGGCTTCCCGGTCCTCGGCATTGCGGCCCTTAGTTGCCTCGCGAGCCGCAAGGAGTAGAAGCTGGGTGACTAACCATCAGCCGACGGTGCACAGGTGCCGGTGAGCGGTGCGAGTGCCAGCGCGCCCCGGGTCCGGCGTGGTCCGGGGCAGTCCCAGCATGACCGGCGGTGGCTGGTGTCGACCGCCGCGACCCACGCCTTCATGTGCCGGCCGAGGGTTTCCCCCCAGACGTAGTTCCAGCAGCGCCGATGAGTGCGGCTGTGATGACGGCGCCTTCACTGGGGTGACCTGTGATCATCAGGGCCACCGCTGCTACGGCTGCTAATAGGGCCCCAACGAAGATGCTCCACCTCCGACGACTTGTGCGAGTAGGTGGTGGGTCTGGGGGCTCTGCCTCTCGGCTCACCGGCTCCTCCTGATCGAGTCGCCAGGCGGTTGTGCCGTCGGCGATCCTTTAGGTCACTGTCGCTGCGAGTTGGCTGATAGTCCTCGGAAGGGCTTGCCAGGGCGCCAGCTCGGAGTAACTTAGTATGTGAACATACGAAGTAGGTCTAGGGCTGTCAATAGCAAGCTCGGATCCCCCATAAGCGGCCCATACCCGTCTGAATGAGGTGGCACCGTGGAGTCCCCGTCATACGCACCTGTGTACGTGAAGATTGCCGACGAACTGCGCCGGAGGATCCAGGACGGAGAGCTTGGACCCGGTGAAAAGATCCCTTCGGAGCGCCAGATCTGCGAGCAGTGGGAGGTTTCCAGCATCACCGCCCGTGCTGCAGTTTCTGCGCTCAGGAACGAGGGGCTCGTCGAGAGCGCGCGCGGGAAAGGGACCTTCGTGCGCCACAAGGTGCCGTTGGTTCGCATCGCGCCTCAGCGTTACTTCCGTGAGCAGCACAAACCGACTTATGTTCTGGAGGCTGAGCGCGCGCGCCGTTCCGTTGCCGCCCCCCGCGTTACTACCGAAGAATCAGCTTCAGCAGGCATTGCGGAGCGGTTGGGCATCGACCCGGGTGACCCAGTGACCAGAACGAGCATGACTGTCAGCATGGACAGAGAGATCGTCTCGATGTCAGTCACATGGGAGCCCATGGCACTGACGGGTGGGACCGACATCGTCCATCCGGCAGAAGGCCCGCACGCAGGCAAGGGGCTCATCGACCGGTTCGACATCATCGGCTACCAGGTGGATGAAGTGGAGGAGATTTTGGACTGCCGCATGCCCAGCCAGGGGGAGATTCGAAGTCTCTCGATCACTGGCGGAGTGCCTGTTGTCGCTATACGTCAGACGTGGCGTGCAGGCGATCGTCCGGTGGCCACGGTCGACATCGTTTTCCCGGCTGACAGGTATGAGTTCCACTACCGCATGACCATTCCGACATCGTCAGGCGCAGGACCTGTGGCGCGAGTGGCCAACTAGGGCTCGCCTTCGGCGTTGCCGTCGTGAGCGCTTCCGCAGATTGACTCACGCTGGCTGCGGGGCGGGCGTGGGGCGGCGGCACTTCTGCCTGACATCGTGGCTGGTCAGCGATAATCGACCGCGCGGTCTGTAAATCTGCCGGCTCAGCCTACCCAGGTTCGAACCCTGGCGCCGCCACGGTAAATAGCCCCTGAACTGCGGAAACGCAGTTCAGGGGCTATTTGTATTCCGGGGCCTTTGTATTCCGGGGCCGGGGCCCGCGAGGCAGGGCCCTTCGCGTCTGCGGTCAGTTGCCCGCGACGTCCCGCACCGCGACCGGGACCGGCTTCTCGCCCTTGATCAGTTCGAGGGTGAGGCCGGCCGTCGACGGGGTGTCGAGCAGTTCCAGCAGGGTGGCCGCGACGTCCTGGCGGGTGATCGCGCCGCGGCCCGTGCGGGCGGCGAGGCGGACGCGGCCGGTGGGCGGGTCGTCGGTGAGGCGGCCGGGGCGCAGGACCGTCCAGTCGAGGCCGGAGCGGGCGCGTACGTCCGCGTCGGCGGCGGCCTTCGCGCGGAGGTAGGCGGCGAAGGTCGGGTCGGTGCCCTCGGGGGGCTCGGTGTCCGCGCCCATGGAGGACACGATGACGTACCGCCGCACCCCGGCTTGCTCGGCCGCGTCCGCGAAGAGGACGGCCGCCGCGTGGTCCACCGACTGCTTGCGGTCCTGCCCGCTGCCCGGGCCCGCGCCGGCCGCGAAGACCACCGCGTCGGCGCCCGCCAAATGCGTCGCGAGGTCGGTTGCCGAGGCCGACTCCAGGTCGCAGACGATCGGTTCGGCGCCCGCCGCGACCAAGTCGCCCGCCTGTTCCGGTTTGCGGATGACGCCCGCGACCTCGTCTCCGCGCTCCGCGAGGAGCCGTTCGAGTCGCAACGCGATCTGACCATGTCCACCAGCGATGACAATGCGCATGATCCCGACCGTACGCCGTGCAACCCTGCGCGCCACTTAAGAGTCTTCTTGCCTGATCACAGCGAGGGCGGGGACACCGCCCCGTTCGCATAGGGGGAGCTCGTCATCACCGCCATACGGAAGACCTTGATAGCCGTCGGCTGCACCGCCGCACTCGTCACGGGAGCGGCCGGCTGCGGGACCGTGGAGCAGCTCTCGGCGGGCAAGAAGCTCTCCGACGCCTCCGGGGAACTGAGCGAGCGCAAGTCGCTCTCGGTCGAGCTGGGCCTTGACGCGACCCCCAAGCAGCTCATCGCGCTGACCGAGGACGAGTCGGAGCCGATGCCCGCCGAGGCGGCGAAGCTGCTGTCGCAGGCCCGGATCAGCCTCTCGGTGCAGTCGAGGAAGCCGCTGAAGGACTCGGCCGCGAAGGATGTCACCGGTACCCGGTTCCGGATCGGCACCAAGGACGGCGACCTCGCCGAGTACCGCCTCATCGGCGACGACGCGTACTACCGGGCCGACCTCCAGCGGTTCGGAAAGCTGTCCGGCGTGCCCGTCCCGACAGCCGGTGAGATGAAGGGGGACGCGCCCAAGGGGGCCGAGTTCCTGGAGAAGGTCCTCGCCGGCGAGTGGATCAAGATCGACACAAAGGAGATGGGCAAGCTCACCTCCGGCCTCGGCGCGCCGGGTGCGGGCGGCGGTCCCGGTATGGGCGGCGGCCCGGGTGCGAAGGCGTCGAAGCCCGCCCCGCAGCCCTCGCTCAGCGCCAAGACGCAGCAGCGGGTCGTCGAGGCGATCAAGGGCGTGGTCGCCGACGAGGTCACCGTCAAGGACGGCGGCAGCCGCGACGGCGCCGACCACCTCGTCGCGACGGCGCGCTTCCGCACCCTGCTCACCTCGGTCGTCGACGCGCTGCGCCCGATCGCCGCCGAGTTCCCGCCCGGCACCGAGCTGCCCAAGGCCAAGGACCTCGCCGACGCGCCCGACAAGAAGATCGCGGTCGACTTCGCGCTCAAGGACGGCAAGCTGGCCGGAGCCTCCACCGACCTCGCCCGGCTCGACGACGACCCGGCGACCAAGAACGTCCTGCTCGGCCTGGAGTTCGGCGACGCGAAGCCGGTGTCGGCCCCGGCCGGCGCCACCGAGGTCACCGCCGAGGAACTGCTGAAGGGCGTGGGGTCGATGATGCTGGGCGGCATGATGGGCCAAGGCATGGGGGACGACACCGCGGGTGACGCTTCGTTCGGGGAGTCGTCCGGAAAGTCGTCCTTCGAGGAGTCGTCCCTCGGGCAGTGACGCCGGGGGAGTGACGTTGGGGTGGGGCCGGTGGGGGTGACGCCGGTGGGTGGGGCCGGGCGGCCTGATGAGGAACGGGCTGACCTTTGCCCCCGTCCCATCCCCTCCCCCCTGCCCCCTCCCCGCCCCAGGGGCCCGCGCCTCCGGGCC